>JBOFQC010000402.1:0-7668 GCA_051660725.1 Thermoguttaceae bacterium | reverse complement strand
GAAATTCCGTCGCACCGTTGGTTTTTTGCGGTTCAATATAATCCGCAGTTCAAATCGCAGCCGACTAAATCGCATCCGCTCTTTGCCGCTTTCGTCAAAGCAACGATTCCGGCTAAATAACTGCTTCCCGGAGATTTATACCGTTAATCGTAATTCGTAAAGGCCTCGGAATGGTAGGCGACTTTCTCCGAAAGTCGCTCCAGTTGCGGAGAAACAGGACCACCACCTGCAACGAGGCTCTGTGAATATACAGTCGCCCGGAATAAATCGCATGTTTTCAAATGTTGGGAAACAAAGGATAATCAGTTCCAAACATTGAAAACACTGGAACATAGCCGACCAACGGGAGACGGAACACTTCACGCGAAGCGCACCGCCCATACCGGGCTCCGGTATAGCACGTAAAAAACATCCTTTTTTATAGACTAGTCAACAAGGTCAAATTTAAGGTCTTTCTCACCTTTCTTAGATATACTTGCTGTAAGTCCAGAAGTCGCAGGATTTGAATATCTTTCAGGTATAAGCATTTGCATGTCATTTTTTGCTTTGCTTCTTGCAGATAATCCGGCACTTTTTTCGTCAAATTGGCCCGCTTCAACTGGAGGCGCATTCTCAGCTGCGTCAACGTCCGGTTCGCTGTATTTCATTATCGACACAACGTATTCACCAGGCATTACGCCGTCATTTGAAACCAATGTCGTCATTTTAAATTTACCGTTTTCATCAGTAATACCCGTTGCGGAACGCCCTTCCGGCGTTTTCGTTCCAAATATCACGGTCGCTCCCGCAAGCGGTTCGTTATTGTAATGAACGGTTCCCTCTACTTTTGCAAGTCCTTTCAGACCGGAAGAACCACATCCTAAAACGGAAATAAGACAAATCAGTCCCAAGCTAAATGAAAATAAATTCTTCATTTAAAAATATTTTCCTCTCTTGTATTTAATTTCTTGTAGTTGTGTTTGGAATAACTTAACATTCAGCCTGCTGACAATTTGGTTTTCGCCAAAAGTAAGCCGCTCTGAAATATCAAAGCCGGCATGATACCTACCAGCCGGCTTTTTTATATACATCTAATATTTGTAATGCTTCCGTTAGCAATACTAAATCTGTTAGGGGACTGCGGCAGATTCGCCACCATTAATCGAACCAATTGATCCCCATACTCCGAACACTGATGGGCCGGAATATCCGTCATATTTTTGTGAACGTCCGCTTACACCCGTGGAGAAGTCGACGTGAACGGTATCGGAAACGAATCTTACAGATGCGTCAACCAAAGCAACATTGACACCACCGGTGTGGTTACTGGTCGGCGGAAGCAACGATGCGTCATTGTGTAGGTTTGAACCTGAATCAAACGCACAGCTCGGACTGTTTGGCGGTAAAATTGTGCTGAACCGCGCGAAGCAGTGTCCGTAATAACCAAAATATGTTCCCTGACCGGCCGTGGGGACTGCACTGCCGAAATTAGCATAAGTTTTGCCGTTCCGGTAGGTTAAGCAAGCTTGCGGATTCGTCCAGCTTGCTGTTTCATTACCAAGAATTCCACCTTTAATCGAGCTGTCTTGGCCTGGTGCCGGACCTCGCATATATGCAGAAGGACTAGCACATCGTTCGCTTATCATGACAGTATTGCTGGTACCATCAGAAACGGCAGCGAAAGAAAGAGCTTTCGGAATTGCCCAACCTGTTTGTGCTGTCCCCGACATTGTCATTGCGAAAAATGTTCGGGTGTTTTTGTCACCAACCTGACCGTAGTACTCGTCTTCGTAATCTCCGAATGAGTAGCAGTAGTTGTTGGCTGCGTAGCCACTGTCGCCTGATTTTGAGCGTCCGTCTGAGGGGCACAAAAATGCTGCAATACTTCCCTGCCATGCTTCGTAAGGGGTGTAAGGATTGTAAAACTCACTTTCGCCCGTGTTGTAATGGTTTTGCACGGACTGTATCAAGTCGAATCGAGCGGTTTGCTCAATCTGCGGCAAAAGTCCTACGTGAGCTGAGTAGTTCTGGTTGTTACCCCAGCCGAAACCTGGTCCAGAGTTGTAAATGTCGTGGTATGTGTGAACCGCAAGGCCAAGCTGTTTGAGGTTGTTCGAACACTGCATTCTTCTGGCAGCTTCTCGTGCAGCCTGCACCGCTGGAAGAAGAAGCGCTATCAAAATACCAATAATAGCAATAACAACCAATAACTCAACAAGCGTGAAGCCTTGCTTTTTACTACACCCAAGACGGTTGCTGTTAACCGAATTGCGTTCTTTTACATTAATCATTCTGTACCCTCACAAAAAATAATTTAAAAAATTTGAAAACCTGAAAAACTTTGTGGACAATATTTATGATGCTTTTCGAAGCCAAATCGTCCACTAATTTTACTTCGCCAATTATATTTTCACAAAAAAATGTGTCTAGTGGCATTTTGAAAAAACAGTGTACAGGCATATTTGTATTCAATACACGGCCAAGCATTGCATTTATACCATGCGTGGTTTGAACCGGAGTTTTCCTTGCTAGACCCTGTGGATAAAGCAAGGTTTTACTAAGTGAGTAAACTGCAACACACTGAGGACATGCAGAATAGGATTTCGCAAGAAAATGGAAAAACAAACCACGGTTTTTATTTTTCCCGGTTAAAGTACCGACCAGTTGCGCCTCGGTGTTGTGGAAGTATCTGCTGCCCATGAGCACTTCCTGCGCCGGCTTGAATTGAACGAATCGCACCTCCTTGATCCGATGCGGTTCCGTCCGGCGTCGAATCGGGAGCAGCTTGTGACGCACCGAATTTCAAACTGTTTTTCAGTTCTTCCAGTGCAGGTGGGGGTAAAACCTGTGATTTAAAATCGCTTCCAGCTTCGTCAGCTTCTTTTTCGACGAATCTAAGTGGTGCGTCGCCTCGACCACGATTTCGTCCACCACGTCCAGGTCGGCCATTACCTTCTTTGCCGTTTTCACCTTCTCCGTTTCCATCACCTTCGCAGTCACCTTCACACATACCGCCGCAACCTTCGCATACACCAAGTTCGTCCAACATCCGATTCAGTTCTTCTTCGTCTACTTTTTCGAGATTTTCGAACTTTTTGAGCATTTCTTCGTCGATCATGCCGCGTTCCATAAGTTTTTGCAGCATCTCTTTATCAATTTCACGAGCTTTTTGCATCGCGTTCTTCATCTGTTGGAGTTGTTCCGGCGAAAGTTTATCTAATCCCTTTTCCCGTAACATTTTTTTGAGCATCTCGGAATCGAGTTTCTGGTTCGACATTCCTTTGTTCCCCTGTTTGCCTGGTTGGCCGTTTTTGTCGGAATTTTCGCCGTTTTGAGAATTTTCAGAACTACTATCATTTCCCGATTCACCGAGCTGTTCACCGATTTTTTCGAGTAGCTCGGAATTTTCGCCGAACATATCGCTGAGGGTCTCTGCCAATCCGTCCATCAACTTTTTCGTTTCGTCCGGTGAAAGGTTTTCGGCAAACTTTTGCGCTTGTTCGGTCAATGTTTCCGCTTTGGCAAGAGTTTCGGCGTCCTTGAGTCCTTGCTCAGCAGCTTCGTCAGCTTTTTGTCGCAGCTGATTACTGAGGTGGTCGAGTGCGTCGAGTGTTTTGACAGGGCCGAGTCCTTCCGCTTCCTTTTGAATCCGCTCTAGGTCCATTTTGCGCGCTTCGACGGATTCGATGTCGAGGATTTTCTCCTCGGCAAGTGTGTCGAGCTGACCTTTCAAACGATTTACCTGGTCGTCAATGTTCATTTTTCTGCCGTTGTCCGCGACAATTGTACTGTCCGGAATAAGAAAAGTTACCAGAAGAAACGAGGCCGCAAGGAAATTTAGTATATAAGTTTTTTTTCCGTTCCATTTAAACGTCGGCGTTGATAAAGACGGCAAAACAGTATTCCATTCGTCAATATTCGTTTCGAAAGAAGCGACGATCAAACCGCCGGCAAGGTTTTCCTTGTCAAGAACTGCGCCTAGTTTGTTTTTTTTGGGCACTTTATTTTTTGAAACAATAAACGCATAAACCGGTGCAAGAGCCAGAAAGATTCCTCCCCAGAACAGATGCGTCCACGCAACCGTATTACTTACCCTACAGATAAGAACCGCTGTGCCCCATACAAAAAAATAGCATAACGTAAAATTGAGCAACTGTTTCCTGAATAACACGTAAAAAATACTATTCTGTAACTCTGATAGTACGGTTTCACGTTTTTTTTCATCAGATTCATTTTTTTCCAGAAAAAATTTCGTATTCATTTGTCGTGTCCTATTAGTCGCGTAAATTAAACGGGAACGGGGGACCTGCCGTCCAGGCAGTACGCTTCGCGTTCAGTAAACCGCCTCCCGTTGGTCGGCTTGCAGTTCACCTGCTCACCTGCTCACCCAAATTTCTAACTCCTCACACAAGCATTATACATCAAATAAAGAGTAAATGGAATCATTTATAGAAGTTCAAATTACAACAGCAACGGAAAAGGAAGCGGACACAATTGCGCAGGCTTTAGTTGAACGGCGACTTGCCGCTTGCGCACAAGTTTCTGGGCCAATAAGAAGTAGTTACATCTGGAATGATAATTTTGAAACCAGTCAGGAATGGTTGTGTGTGACGAAAACCAAACAATCACTTTTCGACCAACTTGTTATTGCCGTAAAAAAAATTCATTCATACGAATGTCCGCAGATTATCGCGTTACCAATAGTTTTGGGTAACAAGGAATATCTCGATTGGATAGAAAAAATTTGCGGCGAACGGATTTAGTCAATATTTATTCGTCTGCCGCGACAAAAACCGCCTGAAATAATGACAATTTATATTACAGTTGTGTCGGTTGCATGGACTTTACAGTCTAGGTAATTTTGTTTTTTTATTTTTATTGTTTTTTTGATTAAATTTTATATTGAATTATGTGAAAGTTTTGTCAAACTACGTAAAACACTTAAATTACCAAATAAGAAAAGTCAAGCTAAATCCATGAATTTTTCCCAAACAAAATAACTGGTATATTCTGATTATTTTGCTCTGTCTTCCTTTTTTTGCGGAAATACCTATTTTAAGCCGATACATACAAATAAGTAAAAGTATAAAACAGAAAAAATATCCAATTTAAGCGTTTTCAATAAAAAAAAGTTTGTGAATAAGGAAAGCCCAAACACATGTACGAAGCAGTAATTTACGAAGAAACTTCCTCAACGTCGGTTCTCCAGTCGCCACTTGAAACCTATTTGCGAGAGATTAACGAGACACCACTCCTTACCGCCCGAGAGGAACAGCAGCTCGCTGTTGCTATAGGAAACGGTGACATTGAGGCTCGTGACAGAATGGTCAGAGCAAACCTTAGGTTGGTAGTAAACATCGCTCGCGGCTACACCGGAAAAGGGCTCGGTCTCCAAGATTTAATAGAAGAAGGAAACCTCGGCCTGCTCCGCGCAGTCGAAGGTTTTGATCCAGCAATGGGAACCCGTTTCTCAACTTACGCGAGTTATTGGATCAAACAGTCAATCAAACGGGCTTTGATTAACTCCGCCAAAGCTATACGTATTCCTGCGTATATGGTTGAACTTCTTTCAAAATGGCGGCGCGCAAGCACACGTCTGTCAGACGAACTTGGTCGTAATCCAACCCCGGAAGAAGTTGCTCGTGTTCTCGGTCTGCCTCGGAAAAAGCTGCCGATTATTAAAAAAGCGATTCTGATTTATAATCTGACTCCGCAAACGGATCAAACCGATATTGGCTGGTCGCTCGGCGAAATGCTTATGGATGACAGGTCCAGAAGTCCAGACGAAGAAATGTTGGAGAATGACAACCTCTCCTTTGTTATGGAACAGCTGAATTTAATGGATCCGCGCGAATCCGCTGTGCTAAGAATGAGGTTCGGGCTCGGTCATTACGAACCGCAAACACTCAAAGAAATCGGTGAAACTCTCGGCCTTACCCGCGAAAGAGTTCGTCAAATTGAAACCGAAGCACTTACCAGATTGGCCGAAAGCCTCGAAGGTTCACGCCCCAAACGTGCCGCTTACTCTTGGTAATGCCCGTCGCCGGGCGGGCGGTAGGCTTCGCCCTAAGTGTTCACGCCTTGCGTTGCAAGGCTTACTGATTAATAAAGGAAATGTTTAACTCGATTCCGTAATGCCCGTCGCCGGGCGGGCTTTTTTTTGCCCCGTCAACTTGCGTTGATGGCTCGCTGAATGTTGACGGTTCGAATAAACGGTCTTTTTAACCGACTTTGCGTAGCATTTCAGTGTCGGCACTGTTGTATTCTTGAAGTTCCGGGAACAAAATTGTTCTTTCCCGTTGTTCCCGGATAGAAAGGATTTCATCGCAGGCGGTGATTACGTCAAGCGTTTCAATGCTTTCCATGTACGAAGCCGTTTTCTCTTTACTTCGTAATCTACCCCATAAAGTTTTTCTTTCAGGTCGTTTTTTCTGAACGATGACTTTTTCGTTGCCGTACGGGCCAATCCGCTCACCCAGACTCGGGCCGAATAATCCAACTGTTGGGACTCCAACGGCTGCGGCAATGTTTAACATTCCAGAGTCTGTGCCGACGAAAATTGTTCCGTTTCTGATAACACTAATTAGACTAACTAATGATACCGAATGGATCAAGCACGCTGAACCGTTCGATTTAGCGACAATTTTTTCGGCAAGAACCTTTTCGCCGCTGTTTTCCCAGGTAATCAAGCTCGGAATATTCCACTGTTCGAGCAGGTATTTTGCGAGGTTCGCCCAACGTGAACTCATCCAACGTTTTTCTTTTTTTGATGCCCCTATGTGCAGAACCGCAAAATTCGTATCGAGCCCCAGTCGGCGAATTGTATTTTCCGCATTGTGTTTGTCAGTTTCACAGCACGGAATGTCAAAACTTACGCTGCTTCCCGCAACGCCAAATGGCTCGAGAAGCTGCATATTTCGCTCAACTTGGTGTTCTTGGTCTGGCAAAACCAAAAGATTATTGAAAATCCAGCTTCCTTCACGGGATTCGGGACCGCCGAAACCGATTCGATACTTTGAGCCGGAAAGCCAGGCGGCAAAAGAGCTTTTAAACAACCCTTGAAGATCAAATGTGCAATCTGGTGCAAGAGTTTTTAAACGATTACGTAATCGCAGAATTTCAAGCGGCGATTTCGTCCAACCTTTTCGTACTGTGATTAGACGGTTGATTGCCCAATGTCCTTGAAGAATTGGAGCGTAATCATTTTCGACCAACCAACATATTTCAGCACGTGGGAAACGTAATCGGAGCGTACATGCAACGGGCAGGCAATTTGCAATGTCGCCGATTGAACTTAAACGAACAACCAAAATCCGTTTCGGGGAAGAAAAAACCCGTCGATCTGCAGATGTATTTGAATCCATTCGAAACATCCAGTTTTACCGTGTAAACGGCATTATTCTTAAAAAATTAATTTGGCAGGTTTAACCGTCATTTGGCGAACTGTCGGGAGCCGCTTCGTCTTCAAAATCCTCGAAACTTTTTCCATTCCGTACAGTGTAAAGCGAGCCTTCTGCTTCGATAATTAATTTGTCGAAGCTGATATTCCGCACAATGCAATCGACGCCGTCAACTTCAATGTGGTCACCGACGTGCAATACCAACCTGTCCCCTTTGAGCCGGCGTTCAATCCAAACCTGATAAACGCCGTTAACTTCGACAAACCCTTTTACAATTGTAAACATTGCA
>JBOFQC010000401.1:0-3133 GCA_051660725.1 Thermoguttaceae bacterium | reverse complement strand
TTTTTCAGACTTATCGCCTTCACCATCGTCCAATGTGCAAGATGATCCAACAGTCCCGCCACCGCACAGAAATTATGCGCGATTTTGAAATAGTTTGACCACCCCCGGATAATGGCAGATACCCTTTCAATCCGAGTACCGATGTCTTCTTGCGAAGGTCGGTATCGTGCTGCTTCGTTCAAACGAAGTCGGATTTTGGAGATTGCTTTTTGTCCAACTTTGATTTTTGGCACAAGTTTCCCATTTTGACCAATCCCTTTTTCAAGGTGAAAGCCAAGAAAATCAAACCCATCGCGGACATGCGTAATTCGTGTCTTTTCGTCCGATAATTGTAGTCCACATTTGTGTTCCAAAAATTCTCGGATTCTCTCTTTGAGCGATTCGGCATATTGCTTATCTGCTCTCGTTATGAAAACACACCAATCGTCGGCGTACCGAACGAATCTAACATTAGGCCCACGTCTTTTCCATGCTTTTATCTCATCCTTTCCGTAACTGCCTTTTTCGTACAGAAACCAGTCCAGCTTATTGAGGACAGCATTTGCCAGAAGTGGTGATATGACACCACCTTGTGGAACCCCCTTGACGGTTGGGACAAGTTGATTTCCGATCATAACACCCGATTTCAGAAACAGAGTGATGAGATCAAGAAATTTATTGTCCATAACCTTTTCACGTATGACACCAAGGATTGCCTTGTGGGAAATTTCATCGAAACATGCTTTCACGTCGCCTTCAATGACCCATGAGAAACCATGAAACATTGCCTGTTGACAGCGAAAGACCGCATGATGCGCGCTTCGATGGGGTCGGAAACCGTAGGAGTGTTCGTGGAATTCCACCTCGAAAATTGGTTCAAGCATCATACGAATTGCTTCTTGAACAATTTTGTCACGTAAACAAGGAAGACCAAGCGGGCGCATTGTGCCGTTGGCTTTCGGTACTTCAACTCGTTTGAGTGGTTGAGGTCGGTATGTTCCTTTCTTCAACTCCAGTCGGAGTTTGTGGAGATTTTCCGCTTCATGTTTCTTGAATTTAGAAACGGTAACTCCATCTATTCCCGGTGCTTTGCCTTTGGAACGTACAAAAACCCGCTTCGCCGCCTCCTCCAGCCACACCGGATGGTGTATCAGGTCGGAGAGATTGCGTACACGTTTATCATAAGGATTCGTTGGAAATAAGGGTCGCCCCTGTTCCCGATTTTCCTTATGCGATTTTGATTGTTCCCAAAGTCTCTTTTGAACTTCTTCTACGTTCATTTGGAACCCTCCAAGTTAGAACTTTTCTGTTATTCAAGTCAAATTGATCTGCCTCCCTTCGCCATGTAGACGGTGTTACCGTCCTCAAACTACTACGAAGGCTCTGCCACCGAATTGTCTCATCGGTATGACATCACGTCTGTTTCCTTCTGTGATGTCTATGCACATACCGTTTCGTATCTCCTTGCGGATCAACGACTTAACTCAATTCGGCTTCCCTGGTTCCTTTGATAATACTCAAACATTTTCACTTAGACTCCACCTAATCATGCTTACCCATCAGCGGTCTGCTGTTCCCCCAAATCCCGTCTGCTAATTGGTCATGCGACGGATACAAACGAATTTCTTCGTTTTCAGACTCTTGAACACAAGTGAAGTTCAGAGTCAGATGAGCCGACACCTATCCCAAGACGTGACTCTCAGGCAGCTCCAGTATTAACGGTGTCGGGAGCGCTATTTCTCGAAGGTATTTCGGTGGTTCCTTTGGGTAGTCATATAAAAACTCTGCCTTGCAGGGCTGCCTCGACCTTGGAACTAGGTCTGTTCCCCACTTTGTTGGATGAGCGGTCTAGCCAATGCTTAATGCATTAATTCACATTAACGTACATCCTAGGCACGATAGCCGACCAAACGGCTACGGTTCATTAACATTTGAGTGTTAAATTGCCCCTATTTTACCCAAAATGGTATTTTGGAAAAATTTGGATTTTTCGCGGAACCTTTTTGCAAGCTGTGGGTTTATAAGCCTACACAGGCTTTACTATTAAGGTCGCTATTTTCTTAAAACGTCAAATGTCGTAAACATTATTATCAAAGTGCTATTGCATTGCTGTTAAGCTAGGCAATATACATCAGGCGCACACTAATAATATCATCCGTTTCAAGCTCATGTAATTCATCTTCTGGCTTGGCTGGCGTAATCACTTCAGCACTTTCCACAAGTTGCAAAAGGTCATCAAACGAATGACCGTCGAAAAAATAATCCCGCAAGTCTTTGCCGTGGTCGGCTGTGACATCAAACGGCAGCTGCACGTTTTTGACCTGCTTGGCAACGGACGCAATAGCTGACGCCCATTTTTCCGCCCCGTTCTGTCCGGGGGTGTCGGCATCACCTATTACGATTACGGTTTTGCCGCGAAACAGTTCAATGATTTCCGAGGTCGGGTTTTCGTTGCAACCGTTAGAATTGGTGATTACAGCGTATCTTTCGGCTTTCGCATCAATGATGATGCCGTCCAGTTTTAACAGGTCCGTAATGCCCTCAACCTTGAATATGGTGTCAGCTTTGCCACTTGCGATGTTTTTCAATCCGCGTGAACCGGCCATTGCTTTGGGCGAATTTGAATCGACTGTCCAGACGATGTTTTTAGAATCGCCTGATTTTGTCTTCAGCGTTCCACCCATTCGATCATACAAAATCCAGCGTACCGGGTTGGTGTTGTCGCCAGGGCAAAAAGCGGGGAATCCGACACAGGAACTCGAATACCTATCACCAGTGACACCACCATTTTCACGAAATGATTCTTGACTGACACCCTTCATCTGACACCACGGATCATACAAGCCGGGTGTTTGGCTTGGGTGAATATCAAACTGTTTGGTTTTGGCGGGCTTTGCCGATTCTTTTCGGGAGGTGAGCCTCGCCGGTTCCGTTGTCACCTGAAGGTATTCCTTAACCATCTGTAACGCTTCCGGGAAATCGACTCCTTTCATCCATCGTACGGCGTCAAAATAATCGCCGTTCTTTTCGTTGAAGCATTGATTACACAAGACACCGCCGGTTTTACGGTCGATAAGCCGGAATCGGTCCTTCCCATCACACTTCGGGCAAGGGTGATGATTGCCGTCCAGAATGCCGGAAGGAATCCCGGCTA
>JBOFQC010000400.1:0-4191 GCA_051660725.1 Thermoguttaceae bacterium | reverse complement strand
TCTTCCAGCCAATCAAGAACTTCCTGATCCAACGAATCCCAGTAATAGGTCGGCTCCATACCGGCTTTAGTCGCTCCACGCAATCCGCCAATCAGGCCGTTGTAGTACGACAACCACTGCGGAGCGTACCAGAATATGTTGAAAACACCTATTCCGTAAATCAACAAAACGGTAAGCATACCGACACGTAACCGCTTCGGAAACCGAACTGACCAAAGCTCTGAAGCGCCAATTGCCGCAATAATCGCCAGAAATGGGAACGCGGAAACAAATAAACGGACTCCGTCATGCGGCGGAGTACCCGGCACTGCACGCACAATTAAAAGGACCAAGGATTGTAAAAGAAGTACAAGCACAAATTTCGCGTCTTCCCTGTTTGCATCACTTACTTTATCTACTTTATCTGCCTCATTTAATTCACTATTCACAAAACTTGAACCGAATCGTTTAGCGGTTCGAAACAGTCCGTAAAACAGTAAAAACAAAAAGCCGGTAGGTACCGTAATCATCACCCACGCAATTGTGTTATACCACGGCAATGGATGTTCCAGATTATACATCTTGCCGAAAAATAAAATCGAAATGTTGAATCCTTCTCTCGCAATGTTAAGCGAAACGAATTTTCTAAATCCGCTGATCGGTTCGAACCAAATAGGTGGGTTTAGCATCCAAAACACAAGTAACGCAACACCACACGCAGCAAAAAAACGCAAGAAAGTGTTATATCTTACGTAGTCATAACAAGCCAGTTTTTCTTGCTTTACCTTGCTGGAAAAGCAAGGATTAACATCACGAGTAAACCGTAACACGTTTACCACACGCACTATATTCACCTGTACAACTGTTTTGAAAATATCTGTAAAGTTTATTCCGTATAATAATACAGACAAGAAAAATGGTATTACAGCAATCCAGCCGGTAAATTTCGACGCGAAAGTTAAGCCGAGACAGAATCCGAACAGAATTACGGATATTATTCCCGTTGCTTTCGTGTGGTTTTTCTGCCCGAAAGTGTAATCGAACATTCCCCAAGCCAAGAGCCAACTGGCTGTCAGCACCGAATCGCAGGCCGCTATGTGTGCATGTGCAAAAACACGAGGAAATAACAGAATCGTTATAACCGCAAACCACGCAGCAAGTTCCGCAAATCGCTGTTTTACCCGATAATGCACAACGCCGAGAGCCAGTGAAAACAAAAGTATCGGACCAAGTCGGTAACTCGTTTTTTCTGAAAAGCTACCAGAATTCACCAGATTAACAATTTTCGCCGTTTCTTCCCCAAGAGCGATTACGATTCCGTAGCCCGCCGGGTGCCCTTCAATTTGCGTTGTGAACGTCCAATGCTCGCGGATTGATTCATTGGAAAACGGATTTATTTCAGATGAAAAAAGATTTTCAGGAGCAAACCAAGCGGATAAATTTTCCACCCTGTCAATTGATTCGCCCTCATCCCATGTAAGCGGCAGAAGTTCCGACGTGAATACCAGAACCGCAAAAGAAAAAACTGCGGCGGCGAAAGAAGGGACGAATTTCATATTGTTTTACCGACGATTAGATATACAGGGCAGTGTTGACCGACTTACCGTCCGTGATGTCCGCGATCAAGAGGTGATTTATTCTCTGCGTTCTTAGTACGTCTTTCGTTATTTGACATATTACTACTGATTTTTTGGGTCGGTTCAAATTTTTTATTGTCACACAGAGTCGATTCCTGGCTCGCTTTTTTTTCGTTTTGTGCTTTATTCTCTTTTATATTCCCTTTAATTTTTTGAGTTGCGACCTCTTTTACCGTATTTTCATCGTCCAAAAGCTCAGAGTTGGTCAGTATAGAGGTTTTCCGATACTTTTCAATCAGGTCCCTTATTTCAGCGGCTTTTTCGTACTCTTCATTTCTAATAGCTTCGACGAGTCGTTGATATAATGCCGGTTTCAAACCATAACGTTTTTGTATCCAAACTTCCAAATCCACCAACTGCTCGGTGATACTTTTAACAGAAGCTATAAGCGCAGCATTGGTCTCACCTTTTTCCGTTGTTATCGCAACGGTTTCCTTAATACGTCTTATTCCGGCATTGACTTCTTCAACGGCTTTTACAGGACCGTGTTCTGCAAGAGCAAGCATTGTTACCGCTTGTATTCGATGCAGTAGGATAATCAATCTGTCACTTTCTAAATTAGCGAGAAGTTGAGTATCCTGCGAACGGTCACGAATAAAGTTAATAATCGAAATGCAGTGGTCAGCATCTTTTAGCACTGCTGAGTACCGACGCAGATTCAACCAACAAACCCGACGTTGGCTGTATTGACGTAATTCACGCAACGATTCGGAAATATGTTCTTTGTCTAAAGAAAATAAACTTTTCTTTTTTGCCAGAGAGTGCTTGAGGTAGGCTAAGTACGTTTTGAAGCCAAACGGAGACGAACCGTCTGGACGATTTCGTATTTCCATTTGCAGCACCCCCAGATCAACCCGCATTTGAATTACATAGCGATTGTCTGAAGCTTGAACCAACCTTGCAGATATTTCGGACGGGACGAACTGCCAATCAGAGATTGCGTCATCAATGTCTTTACCTTCATGTAAGCCGAGTTCCAACATAAAAACGATAAGTAGGTGAGCGGGTGGAAAGATGAACAACCCGGGGGTTCGGCTGTTGGCAGCAATTGAACGCCAATTGCTTTCATATATTTTGCACAATTTCTTATCAAATGTCCAGAGAAAAAGAATATTTTCTAAAAATAAACACAACTCATTTAGTCTTCATTGCGATTTGCGGCCTGCAACGATTAGGAATAATATTCCGATTAAAAATAATTTTCCGACTGATATTTGCTGATTATTCATGCCTATTTTTCCTATCCACTCCATATTAAGGCGGAAATATCGCTACTTCCGAAAATATCGGTATATTTTCCGGTTAGTCGGCATTTATGTCTCAACTGTTACAGTCGATATGTCCGATACTACCGGCACAGCCGTTAGTGCAGCATGTTATTTTTTACCCTTGTTGCACGATTTTGAGAATTATCGAGAACACCGAAGAGGGAAAGACAACAATGTCCCTGATCCAATTTAAAAGAGTATTCGTAAGCATCTTATTATTTTCGATGCTAACATTACAGGCCGTCGCCTCGTATGGTTTCCGACCATTTGCTCCTTACCAGCGAGATGAGTTTGGTGGTGGCCCCCGTCAACCAGAAGGTATGTACGGAAGCGTAGAAGGTTATTTTTTGACCGCTGCTCCCACGAAGAATATTATCGTAGGTAGCGTCAAAGATGGTGTAAGCAATACACGCTGGGCTTACACAGGAAACATGTCTATGTTACAGACCAACACAATTGACACGTCACAAATTGGTACGGTCTCAGGAATGGGAACACGTGCTGAGATTGGTAACCGACGTGGTCACTGGGGTTGGAATGTAAATGGTTATGGTATACCAGGAATGAATTCCACAATATCCAATCGCGGAGCATCTGTGGTTATTGACGACCCTGAAAACCTGACCGCACGTACATTTATCTCTGCTCCAACAGCGGAATCGACGACTGACAACGACTTCCTGCTTAACAAGCGTTGGACAAAAGACGCCGGAGATTTCGACGTTTTTTCACAGCAGAACCAAGCAATCCCTGGTGTTGGACATTTCTGGGGTTGGTACGTGTATCAAACAACACAAGTTTTCATCACGCCAGCGAGAATTGAGCAGACTGTAACCAACGGCGTTATAACTGAAACTTTCATTCCAGAAGTTAGACGGGAATTGACAGTTTACGAAGGCGTCATTGCACCGCTTCCGATCACATTTGAGGAAACTAAAGTCACCTCACAGCTTAAGCACTGGTCAATCGAAGCGAACGGAACTTACAGATTGCACCCATCAAAATTGGGCGGCCTCGAAATTTTCGGTGGGGCCAGATACCTGGAAATCGACGATTCGTTGAACTTCCTCGGCTTAGGCTCACCTTTTAATGGTGTTACCGTCGATTACGATTCTGTAACGGGTGAAGCGACAGGACTTTCTGGAACAGCGATGGGACCAGGTTCAATTTTGGGTAACAGCGATTGGAAGTTCAAGGCACAAAACCATATTATTGCCCCGCAAATCGGGATGAAATGGTCGAAAACAAACAGCCGCTGGACGCTTTCCGCTGAAGGAAGATTCATGGCTGGTATGAACTGCCAAAAC
>JBOFQC010000399.1:0-9643 GCA_051660725.1 Thermoguttaceae bacterium | reverse complement strand
TCATCTCAGGATGACTCACTGTGCGGTGTAGATTGGAATATTTTTTGCAAACGATTTAATGATAATTACGACAGGTTAGAAAATGGCGAATATGCCAGATTTGATAAAAACATTTGTTTAAACAATGGATGGTTGTATTACTTAAGTAAGTATTATCGTTCAAAACAAGATGCTGATTTTTTTTGTTTGTTGCTAGCAAAATATGCGAGCCAAAGCATCAATGAAATAAAAAAATTTAGAGAAAAAAGTGACGGTGTTGCTAAATTTATTAATCAATAATAAAAATAGCCAATTCCTTGTGACATCATCGATCTGCTGGCCAAACTCAAAATGGGAGTCGGGGCGCAAAGGCCTGTAGGACTTGAGGACACCGCTACTTATTCACATTTTAGGTGTCTGTTCCACGAGGTGCGTATGAAACACCGAAACCGTTTACTTTGTACAACAAACTTCCTTTGGAATTAACTCACACTCCTAATCCTGATAGCGACACAGGTAGGACCTCGATTTATAATATTACAATTCCTTCATTGGAAGAATGGACTATGATTACAATTCCAATGTGGCACTTTGATAGGTAATGTCAAAACAACACGCAAAAAAAGAAGAAAAAACTGGTAAATTTTTTGACCGAACATTATTTTGGGCTTTGCTCGCGGTTACATTGCATTTCCTTGCGATACCGCCGCAGAGTCTGAGTTTTCTTGTCGTATTCGCGCCTGTAATTTGGGTGAGTTTTGTTTGCGGCAACGAGTTCAGTAAATCGAAATACCGTTATCGCAAGATTTACTTAAGTTCTTTACTGTTCTGGCTTACGGTCACGTACTGGGTTTCGTTTCCGCATCCGCTTACCATACTCGGTTGGGTAGCACTCTCGGCTTACATGGCAGCATACCTGCCGATTTTTATTGTGGTGTCACGGACGATTCTGCAAAGACTTCCGTTTCTTTCCGCATTGTACGTGATACCGTTCGTGTGGTGCGCAGTCGAATGGTTACGAAACCACATTTTCGGCGGACTTTCAATTGCGTCACTTGAACACGCGTTTTATAATTATCCGGTACTGATACAAATCTCGGACCTCGGCGGCGGCTACACCGTTGGTATGCTAATCGTGTTTGTCGGATACTGCTTGTACATGATTTTACAAGGATTTCAAGTACAGAGTTCACAAGCCGAAAATTCAGCCGCGCAAAAGTTAAATCCTGAAATAGTAAACGAGCCAAAATCAGGTTTGCAGCAAAGAAACCAGCGGTTTAATGATTACGCGAGGTATATGATTCTGATGATTTGTGTAATTGCGGCAACTCTGGCTTACGGATTATACCGAATCAGCTACGTAAACCAACTAGCGACTGATATCAACGTTGCAGTGACGCAGGGGACCTTGCCGGTGATGCTGAATCCGCCTGACGATTGGTGGGAAAAAACATACATACAGTATATCGACTTATCGCGTGCTGCGATAAAAAAAGCTAAACAAGACGGCATTAAACTCGATTTGATTGTTTGGCCGGAGTCGATTTTTCCGTTTCAGATTTCGGACTTTGAGGAAAATTTTGCGTTGAATCGTTCACCCGACGAAAATGCGACACCAGAAGAATTTCGCAAATTTCTGGATAGTAGCAAGAATGAATTAACTTCGCTTGGCAAGCATCTCGGCATACCACTACTTGTCGGAGCTCCGGTGTTGTGTTCTAATAACAGTGGTGCCAGCAGCGACAACAAAAATGCGGATAATGAATTGCTTCGCATGAATTCAGTGGTATACGTTGACCCGAAAAAAGGTGTCAGCAGTGACCGATACGACAAAATTCACCTCGTCATGTTTGGCGAATATGTACCACTTGCCGAGTATTTGCCGGACAATTTTCCGCTTAAAACGCTCTGTCAAACAGCGGCCCGAGGTAAATATTTCGTCAGTTTTCCGGTTAGCGGAAATGGTGTCAACGACCAAAACCAGAATCCGGCAGAAAAACACGTAATTAAAATTGCGCCGAATATCTGCTTTGAAAGTTTGGTGCCGCATTTGATACGGCGTCAAGTCGTAACACTTCGAGCTGAGTCAAACGAACCGGATATACTGGTAAACGTGTCAAATGTCGGTTGGTTCTATTTCTCAAGTGAAGTGGATATGCAGTTTGCCGCTCAGGTTTTTCGTGCGGTTGAGAACCGTAAACCGTACATCACTGCCGCAAACTCCGGTATTTCGGCGGTTATTGACGGAAACGGTAAGATTCTGGCAGCGGGTAAAAAAGGTGACGCCGAATTTTTAATCTCGGAAATTAAACCTGATGGCAGAACCAGCATGTACTCGATTTACGGCGACTGGCTCTCAGGGGGCTGTTTATGCCTCGTCTGCATCTGGTTGTTCATGGCACTTGTAAAGGGTTTCACCATGCGTGACCCGTCCTAGATTTTTAAGGAGTTAGGAGCAGGATAATTTCGAATCACCTGCTCACCTATCACCTATCACTTTTACCCGCCAACTTACGCTGGTGGTTCGCTCTAACGTCTGAAGTCTAACGTCTCCATTCTATAATTATGCGTTTTCCTTTTTCGTTGACTTGTTCACTTACTTCGTATTTGGCTCGGATGAATCTCCGGCGTCAAAAGCGTTTTCCACTTGTTTTGATGCTGGAGCCGCTGCACGCATGTAACTTGCACTGCAGCGGATGTGGTCGTATCCGTGAATACGCAGAAACCCGAAATTCCCGTCTTTCGGTTGAAGAATGTCTAAGTGCCGTTGACGAATGCCCGGCTCCAATTGTAAGCGTTTGCGGCGGCGAACCGTTGATATACCCGGAAATCACGCAGCTGATTGACGGTATCATTGCTCGTGGAAAACACATTTATCTTTGCACAAACGGCACGTTGCTTGAGGAAAAATTAGCTGCGTTTGACACCGCCAAAAATCCGAAACTGAAAGGCCGCTTGTACTGGAACGTTCACCTTGACGGCCCGGAAGAACTGCACGACAAAATTGTTGAACAAAGTGGCGTGTACCAAAAAGCAATACGTGGTATCAAAGCTGCAAAATCTGCTGGTTATTACGTTTACACAAACACAACTGTTTACAAACAGACGAAAATCGAACAACTTCAGGAACTTGCGCAAACGTTAACCGAATTGAAAATTGACGGTGTCATGTTGGCACCAGGTTACGGTTACGAATCGGTAACGAAAGAAGAGGAAAACCGCGCCGAATCGATGTTTCTGACACGTGCTGAAACTCACGCTCTTTTCCAGGAAATTCGCATAAAATTGGCCAAATACCGTTTGACAGCGACGCCGATTTTTATGGATTTTCTGTGTGGAAAGCAACATCTTAATTGCGCTGCGTATGCAAATCCGACCAAAAATATTGCCGGTTGGAGAAGCCCTTGCTATTTAATAGCTGATAAGCATTGCAACACTTTTGCCGAACTTATGGAGCAAACTAATTGGGAAAAAATCGGTCCCGGAAATGATCCACGGTGTGAAAACTGTTCTTCTCATTGCGGCTTTGAACCTGCCGCAGTTTTCGCTTCGAACACAATAACAAATATGATGCGAATGGCGTTTTGGCAATTCACGTAATCTGGGCAAAATGTGACACCGAATTTCTTTACTAATTTTTCTTTTTATGCGGGTTTTCCTTATTCAGACGCATGTAAATACTAGACTTTTTATAAAAAGGATGTACGATTAGACTGAGTTTACTCGTACTTTATTAGGAACGTGAAACGAATCGGATGTGTTTTCATGCGTAGTTATTGACGCCGCATTGTGTAAGCCATTCTTTTCATTTACAAACTTCCTTTTTCTCTAAAAATATCATGGACCGCAACCGCAGAACTTTTTTTAACGAATACGGTTTTATCATAATATTCATTGTCGTTTTTCTTCTCGCCTTTATCTGGATGGGAACGAAAAGAACGCTAATGAGTAATTCAAACAACGTTGCCGACTGGCTTCCTGAACGGTTTCCTGAGACGCAACAGTATAAATGGTTCATAAGGCATTTTCCATTTGAAAGCTTTATTGTGGTAAGCTGGAAAGGTTGCGTTTTGGGGGACAGCCGCCTCGAAATGTTTGCCGACAGACTGGTGCCAGGTCAGTCTATTTATAATCCCGACAGTTATGCCGACGACGTTGCGCAAATAATTGCCGAGCTTAATGTCACAAATACCGACCAGATTAAATTACCAATTGTCAAGAAAAATTCTGACGATGATTCTACGAAATCTGACCCGGAATCCGGTGCTAAGTCATCAAAAGATTCAGGCGAAAATCAAGGTGACACGCAAGACCAATCCGACACCAAAAAGGTCGAGCAAGAAGAGGGCTTGCATTACTTTAAAACAGTAGTAACCGGGCCGAGACTGGTCGAATTGATGAAACGGGAAAATCCCGATCTGACCGACGAACAGATTTACAAAAGATTGGACGGCGTTCTTGTTGGTCCCCAATTCGATTACAAGCCTGGAATGCCGGAAGATTATAAGCACCGCAACTCCGCACTTATTGTTACGCTTTCGTCGGCAGCGAAAGGCAAGGAACTACGAAAAGTGGTTGCCAAAATCCGTGAAATTGGCTACGAGTGTGGTGTAGGACAGGCCCCCCCACCCGATAACCGTTCGATTGCTCAGAAGGGGGTTGACGAGTTAAAAAAGACTTTATACGAAATGGTGTATCCACGTACACCGAGTACTGATGGTGTCATTTTGGGTGGACCGCCGATTGACAACGTCGCTATTGACTATGAAGGTGAACGCACACTTGTCAGACTTGCTGGAATTTGCGCTTTCATTGGATTCGTTATCTCACTTATCTGCTTGCGCAGTTTACGGTTAACACTTTTTGTGTTTATCATTGCGGTTCTGGCTGCTGGTATTTCAATGGCTTTGGTGTCATTTACCGGCGGACACTGTGACGCCATTTTGCTTAGTATGCCTGCGCTTATATACGTTTTAACGATGTCTGGCGCGATTCACATTATAAACTATTACCACGATGCAATACGTGAACACGGCTTGCAAGGGGCGGCGGAACGCGCGATTCAACATGCGTGGTACCCCTGTTCAATTGCTAACCTGACAACGGCGTTTGGTCTGTTTTCACTTTACATGAGCAGCCTGGTGCCAATTATTAAATTCGGTTTATATTCAGGTATTGGTGTACTTGCCGCTTTGTTGCTTTTGTTTTTGTATTTGCCCTCTTTGCTGCATTTTTATCCTTCAAGAAAGTATGCGGAATTATACGGCGGAAGAGGTCTCGACGCAGAAAAAAACAGCATTTTCCTAAGATTCTGGATGTTTTTCGGCGGTTTCGTTATTCGCAATAACCTTTTAGTATGTGCCTCGTGTTTCATTTTGATGGGGATTGGCACTTACGGTTTGACGAACATTAAAACGTCCGTGAAGATGATGCGATTCTTCACGCCGGACTCTGAAATCATTGCGCACTACGGTTGGCTCGAAGAACAGCTCGGACCGCTTGTTCCAATGGAAGTAGTCATTGAGTTTAATAACGAAAAATGTCACTTGCAACCTGTTGAACGATTACAGTTAATTACCGAAATTGGTAAAAACCTTACTAACAAACCTGAAGTTGGAGGGCTTATGTCCGCTGCAACTTTCGCGCAGGAACTTCAGATGAATAAGGCGCCGGGCCGTGCCAGAGACATTTACATGTACGGTGCTAACCAAAAAATCGAGAATAACAGGTACCGCCTGAAAGATAATGTTACGTACGAACATGTTTCGCTTGATAAAAGCAGTTACAAAACCGAGGACGACAAAAAGAAGTTCACTGGTATTATTGAACAAATGGGCATTACGCAATCAGAGGCCGATAAACTGGTAGCGGCTGGTCTTTCGTCACATGAACAAGTGATTTTCGCACCGTCAAACAAAATAATACCGGAGCTTCCGCCCGCCGAGTTCGACGCCATCAAGAAGAAAGTGCGTGATTGGCAGAATAAATACGGAAAAGACTTGTGGCGAGTAAGCATCCGTGTTTGGGCGTTGAAGCAGGATATTGATTACGCGATTTTCATCGAAGATGTCAAAGCAGTTGTTGAACCGATGATTAAGACAATTGCCACCACGAATCAAAAAGTTTTGTCCGAAGATGCGATTACGACCAAATACACTGGAATGGTGCCAGTTGTTTACAAAACACAACACGAGTTGCTGAAAGGACTTAAAGAAAGTCTGCTCTTGGCGTTTATCACAATTGCAATTGTGATGATGTTCGTGTTAAAGAGTCCAATTGCCGGATTCTTATCAATGCTTCCGAACGTATTTCCGATCATTATCGTTTTCGGTTATATGGGTTTAGCTGGAATCCTCGTTGACGTCGGTACGATGATGACCGCTAGCGTTGCGATTGGTATTGCCGTTGACAACACGATACACTTCCTGACATGGTTCCGTGACGGTATTGACCGCGGCCTGAATGCAAAAGAAGCGGCAATGGATTCGTACGAAAGATGCGCAACCGCGATGTCGCAAACGACGCTTATCGGCGGACTCGGCCTTTCGGCATTTGCGTTCAGTACATTCACACCGACCCAAATGTTCGGCGTCATGATGCTTGCGTTGCTTTCTGTTTCGTTGGTTGGCGACCTTATTTTCCTACCTTCAATTCTCACCGGACCTGCTGGTAAATTCTTTTACAAGGCTAAAAAAGTTGAAGAAGGACAGAATGAAACCAATATAATTGAAGTTCAAAACTGATCTTGCCGTTTTTTGAAAAAATTCGTACCATGCGGTTGATTATAGGTCAGCCGCTCATTAGTCCCGAAGCGATTCATGTTAGCCCCGGAGCCCTGCTCCGGGAAGTTTTCCAAAAGGAGCTACGCCGAGCAGGGCTCGGCGGCTAACTGGCGGCTAATATGCAAAAGAATCCTGACGATAAGTCGTCTACATCAAAGCGAATAAAGCCCGAAAAAAATATGCGTCAATATTTTTACACAAGTTTCACGAGTACAATAATTGTATTTTGTCTTCTAACGGTAATGGCTCATACAGCCGAGGAGAATAAAACGCCTCCTCCGGCTGCCAATAACGAGCAGTATGACCTAAGCTCAAAACGTGCTGTCGGATCAACCGATTTGGTCGAGATTTTGCTTGAAGTTGCTGGTGAAATCCAACAGGCAAGTGTCGGCAGCGACAAGCAGCTTAGCGATAAAATGAGTGTGACCGCTGGATTCCGTTATGAAGAGCAACTTCTCGCATCCAAGGCTGACGCAGAAAAACCAAGCCTTAAGAGCGTCCGCAATTACAGCCTTGCGTGCGCCAGAATGAGTATTGGTGATGTGCAGCGGACACCGAATTTGGACAAACAACACAATTTAGTGGTTTGTGAAATCGCCAATAACGCGACGAGACTTTTTTCGGCACAAGGCACCCTGAAAAGCGAACAACTTCTGCTCATTGAAGGTCTGCCGGGTAATACGCTGAGTATTGATATGCTTTTACCGAATAAAAAAGTGAAAGTAGGTGACACGTGGAAAATTCCTGAATCTGCATTGCTTTCGTATCTGAATGTCGACGCAATTACCCAGCAAACGCTCGAAGCGACATTGACCAGCGTTGCCGACGACTTGGCAATGGTCGAAATAGTCGGCGATGTGCAAGGTGTTTATCTAGGCGCACAAACCGAAATGACGCTGATTCAAGCCGGATACCAATTTGACATCCGTTCCGGACGCATAAACTGGATTGGAATGATAATTGGTGAAAAACGCTCAATTGGAGATGTTGGGCCAGGCTTGGACGTGAAAGCAAAACTCCAAGTGAAAATTTCACCGTTGGAAAAAGCGGAAACACTCACACCGGAGTATCTGGCCGACTTCGATTTATCCGCGAAAGACACAAATCTACGTTTGCGGTACGAGAATGGAAAGGCCCCTTGGAAGTTCACGCATCCGCGGAGTTGGTACATTATTCTGGACGAGCTGGACAAAACATTTCTTCGCTTGCTGGACAAAGGCGAACTGGTCGCACAATGTACAATGCAGTATTTTGGTAAACTTTCTTCTCTAAGTAATGCGCCGACACTGGACAAATTTGCCGAGGATTTGAAAAACGAGTTTGGAACCAGTTTTGGAAAAATGGTCTCGAAAGACGAAGCATTAAACGCAGCCGGCTACACTGAGTACCGCGTTATTATTGACGGAAATGTTGCCTCGGAAGATAAAACGCAAAACATCCCTTTACGCTGGGTTTATTATCTGATCACCGATAAAGAAGGTAACCAAGTTGTAATCGTTTTCACTATTCACGCAGACATGCTTGAAAGATTCGGAGACAACGAAGAAGTAATACTCGACTCTTTCCGCATTTCCGAAACGCTTTAGTAAGCGACGCTTAGTAAACGTAACATGTAAAAAAGTAATAGACGCCGCGTTTTGCTCGGCGTCTATTTTTCTAACTTGTATACAGAAACGCTGATCTAGGATCAGCGGCTAAACACAAATGACAAATTTACATTTGCTCTATTTTCTTTTTCTAACGTCTAATATCTAACGTCTTACGTCTAATGTCTTAATATTACATCACATCCAATTTGAAGTGGTGTCCGAAGTGGTATTTGCGCGGAACAGGATAATAATTCTGCCAGTTTTTGTCGTAATACGGAGGAACCTGCATTTCGGCAGGATAACGCTGCGTCGGAATTGACGACCCTTTGTAATACTGCTGCGATTGGAAGTTTTGCGGATAATATTGGTAAGGATAATGATAATATCGATTCCAATCTTCAACTTGCGTTCCACCCCACGGCACACCCAACGGCTGCTGCGCAGAAACCTGCGAAGTCGAAAATGAAACGTATATTGCCGCAGCAACAAAAAGTAATATTAGCGATTTGCGAATCATTATTTTCTCCCTGATAATTAATTTAGTCTTATCGCACGAATTGTCTATATACCGTGCTACGGTATAAATCGGCACACAAAAAGTGAAAGTTTACCGTATTATCAATAAAATCGGCATTATCCGCAAAATCGATTATCGCTTTTTTTCCTCTTTGTCCGTTTTTCGGGGCAAAAAAAAGAATCTAACAACTATTTACTCAGTTACCATTTTTTTTTGAAAAAATTTTTCCGAATCAGATAGATAGTGATCCCTCAATTCGGAGGAGGATTGCGCGCAGTGAACCGTGTATAAACTTTTCCTGTAGTGGATTCGGGAAACCTGACGTGTAATGACGCATGGTATAAATACTCTATCCCGGCAAAATAAAATGAAAAAAACAGTTAGAATATTAATTTTCAGCTCAGCAATAAGCGTCATTTTTAGCGCGATTGGTTATACGCAAAGCACCTCGAGCCAAGCAACGGCAGACAAATCACCCTCTGCGTCAAAAGTCACGAATACCAGCGGAGCGGACGCGACATCTTCTTCCGGTTCTGTTATGCCGCAAAAGCCGAAAGCGTTCACTGGAATTGCCAAACCTGCGCCGGGCGAAAAACGGTTCAAACCGGGCAGTGTCGAAAAACCGACAAAACCTATTCCCGGCACTGCGGTTCATTTGGTTCTTCCGTCAGCGTGGTATCCCGGTGCGCCGAGAACGAAAATTTCCGGCCCGATAAACTTTACGCCCGCTTTTGAAGTTCCTGAGAACCAATCAGGTGGAAAGTTGCAGAGAATCC
>JBOFQC010000398.1:0-12573 GCA_051660725.1 Thermoguttaceae bacterium | reverse complement strand
CCAACGACAGCGACAAAGGTTATCAGTTGATCGAGTTCGACAAAAATGGAGATGTTGTCTGGAGTTGGCACGCCCCCAAACGCGCCGGATCAATTCACAATGTCGTAGTTCTTGAATCGACCGATTAGGCTATAGCATTTCAATAATTATTTTACGCTACAATTACAAAAAATTCCAATCCTCAACATCGTAGATGTTGCGTGTTCCCGAACGCCGACGGTGTTCAAATGGTAGAAACGAATTGCCCCCAAACACACACAACTCCGTCGGAGTTGAATAATGGTCATCGATAAACGTCTTTGTTCTCTGCTCATAAAGGTTCAAATTTGCGGAATTCAGGATCATGAAAAACAAATATAAATGTGCCGCGATGATGACATGGTGTGTTTTACTTGTCATGCTTATGATCGTTGGCTGTTTTCTTTTTTTGAGCTGCTTTAGAAAGGTTTCTATAGTGAACATGCCTTCAATTGAGATCGTGAACGATGGTCGTCGTGATTATGCGTTAGTAGTATTTTTTGACCATCCTCCTTGGAGCCATTCGCGCTTCTTTGTTGCGGAATATGATCACACCAAAAAGAAAATTTCGCTTGGAGAGTATTCTATGATTTTCCATCCATTTGCGAAGAGTTTGGATACAACCAACACAATTGTTCTAAAAAATATTGATGGCAAATATGAAGTGTGTATCGATTCAAAATCTATTGGTAACATAGAGTTTATTGATGATAAAATCATTTGGTTTCCTAGTGCATTTTAATAATTATTATACACAAGGCATCTGAGTAGGTATAGTTTTTACTCATCCTCAACATCGTAGATGTTACAGAGTGGTAGAAGCGTGAGCAATATCGTAACAACAACACCGTCGGGATTCCCGAATTGTTGCAAAACGAATATAAAGAGTACAAAAATTCGGTTTCCCACATCGTTTCCGCCAAGTATCAGCGGAAAGTCGTTACGACCTTTGACTTTACGGTACTTTTGAGCAATGCACTGATGGAGGGGCTGTCGCCCCAACGGTAGGTAAGATTGTGAACCATGTCGGAAACGAATGCGTCATCAGGAAAAATGTCAGTAAATATATTCTCATCTACACTACAGTTTATTTCCACTTTCGATATTTGTATTTTGTTCGGACATGACAATAAAAAGTGTTGGTTATTGGTTCTTTTCGATTCGTTCTATCGCTTTTGTGTAACGTAATCGTTACGCGAAATGACGATGCCTGAACATCCAGAGAAATTTTTACTAAAGAGACGTGACTTATAACATAATGGACGGAAAAAGTTAAAATTGCCTTAAAATAAATTGATTATTTTTCAAAATCAAATTGTCAACTCTTTTGCTCAGATTAAATGTTATTGGTGTTATGGGTCGAAATGTCCAATCGCCCAATTTGCTTTACACGCGATTCTTTGTCAAGTTTAACAGCCAACGTCGCGCTTGGCATATAAACTTTCTTGATACTTCTTAGTAGTTGATTCCCATTACTTTCTCTTGCCACAATTCGTGGGTCAGCGAAAGTGTTTTGCGATTCGCCAATCACCTTTCCTTCTTTATCGTAAACGGTGAGGAAAACCTTCATTTTGCGATTCGGGTCTTCGTCTCCGCTGAAGGTAAACGAAATCATGACGTTGTCATGGTATTTTCCTTCGTCGAGAATCAGAGTTTCCAACTTAAAATCAGAATCCAATTTGTTAATATCCTCGCGTCCCAAGTCTTTCGGCCTGAAATAACCGTATTCCTTAAAAGGCCCTTCAATCGTGATTTCGGTCGAAGCCAAAGCCGGTTTCGACTTTGATCGTTGATAGACGACATGCAGTCCCGACACGGCGACCAATGCGCCCACCGCCGACACTTGGATTATTTTTCTTCGTGTCATCCACGACTCCTCTTTCGGAGTATTTTCGGCATTTTTAGGATCGTTTTCCATTGTTATTTCTCCTGAATAAAGGGGTTCAAATCATCAACCTCGTAGATGTTGCGGTATGGTAGAACAGTGATTTCTCCAAGTCCCGTTAACATGATGCACAGGATATTTTCCCATCCTGTCAATCTTGTAAATCCTGTCTAAATTCATCACCGAGTTTTCGTATACGTCCGGTATTTTCGTTTAACTTCCACGCCCTCTGGACCGAAGTTGATCAAAAGTCCAATTTCCTTCTTGGTCGCAACAAGATAATTGACCAGTTGTGCTTCGTGAGCAGGGGCAAGTTTTTGGACTGTTTTTAATTCAATAATGATTTCGTTTCCCACAACAATATCCGCGAAAAAATCACCGACCACTTGCTCGTCATAAAAAACGGACATGCCGACTTCGCTCGAAACGTGAAGCCCTTGTTTGGACAATTCTATCAAAAGACTTCTTTTGTAAACCGATTCCAGAAACCCAAATCCAAGCTGATTATGTACTCGGTATGCGGCTCCAATGATAATGGACGTGATTTCTTGGTATTGCATTTTTTTGTTACTTTTTTACGACAGGATAACAGGATGTACAGGACATTTTCTCGTCCTGCCAATCTTGTAAATCCTGTCTAAATATCATTTCAGACAGGATAGCCATTGGGCATATCGTTAATCCATCGGTGTACACATTTATTGTGACATAATCAAATTCTTTTGCAATAGGACTGTGAGCATCGCCAAAGCAAGTCCTTTAATTGACAGGCTGCGTAAAATGTGGACAATGTATCAACCTCACTCCTGTTTAACGCTGGTTTTTTGGGCGGTGCGTTTCTACCATTCGTAAACATCTAACGTCGCTCGGGATTGGGATTTTTGTAATTTTGGCGCAAAAAGTTGATTCAAATGCCGGTGCTCACGCACCGGCTCGAAACGCACCGATGACACCATCAACTTGTCTCGGCGATGATGCCGATTGACCGTTTGGCTCCAACGTGATAAAATCGAAAAAATTTGTGAATCGTGATGTTCCTGAAATACTGTAATCTCCCATCTCTTACGGGAAATTCGCCACCAAGTTTTTTACGCTGTCAATGTATCTTGAACAGGATTAACAAAAACGGAGTCAATTTCTATGACCAGTCAGCAGGATGCGGCAAAGGTGCGTCGTTCTTTCTCTCCAATCATGCGGTGGTTGATTATTCTGACTTTTCCCGGTCTCTTAGCATTTCTCGCTTGGTCATCTGATATGGCAAGACGAAATGCCGCCAATCAAGTACTCGATTGGTTGCCAGATGGCATCGAAGAAACAAAGCGATTCTTCGATTACTACGCCCAATTTCCAGAAGGCGAGCTTCTCATGATTTCATGGCAAGGAAGCTCCGCTTCGGATGATTGGCTCGATCAAATTGCCAAACAACTTCTCGCTCCTGTCTCTGCGGAGCAACCCGCTTATTTTGAACGTGTATTGGACACCAGAAACGCCATTGATGATTTGATGAGTGATCCACTCAATCTGACTCGTCGTGAGGCACGCAAACGACTTCGTGGCTGGCTCATTGGACGAAATGATGAACTAGGATGTCTCGTTGCTATTGTCTCCGAAGCCGGTTTGGAAAACAGAGGAGCCGCTGTTGAAGCCGCATATCAGACTGTCGAAGAAATAGTTGGCTGTAATCGAAACGATATTTATATCGCCGGTCCGACAATCGATAGTGTTGCCATCGACCGAATTTCTGCCGCATCACAGCAACGTCTGATCCCCATTTTTCTTGGCGTTTGCTTCGCGCTCCTATTCCTCTGTTTTCGCAATTTTTTCGCTGCAATCATCGTCTTTTTGATTGCACTAATCAATGAAGAATTAGGACTTGCACTGCTTTACTGGTCTGGAACCCACGCGGATTCGATTTCAACACTCATTAGTTCGCTGGTCTATGTGTTGACCATCTCCACAGGAGTCCATTTTGTCAATTACTATCGTGAATCATTGCGGGACACGTCGCCCGAATTGGCTCCAATGATGACAGTCAAGAAAGCTCTATTTCCATGCTCATTAGCTGTCATCACAACAGTTCTCGGACTCGGTTCACTGGCGATGAGTCAAATGATTCCGATTCGCCATTTCGGCATCTTCGCCTCGCTCGCATTGATTATTGGAACATGTTATCTTTTCGTGTTTCTTCCTGCCGTTTTGAAGCAGTTTCCAATTCGCTCTTGGTATCATTTCGGCACATCAGATACTGAAATGAAAACAACCGACCGTTTCTGGTTGGGATGGGGCGAGATGATACAACGACACAACACGCTCATCACGATTCTGACAGTCCTGATACTAATCGCGTGCGGATATGGATTGTCTCGACTTCAGACGACTGTAACTTTTCATGGCATGTTTCTGGATTCGGCTCGTGTCATTCAAGATTACAACACACTGGAGGAGCAAATCGGCGGTTTAATTCCGATTGAAATTGTCATTCGGCTTCCTAAGAGCGAAAACGAAGAAACCACAATTTTAGATCAACTCTATTTTGTTCGGGAAGTCCAAAATTACGTTGGTGAAACACCGGGAATTGATACGGTTATTTCAGCTCTCAATTTCTCACCGACTCTTCCGAATCGCACAGATAAAACGGTGCGTGCCTCCGCGCAGCGTCGTGCATTAACTACTGTTCTATCGCTGCGACTAGATAAACTTAAAGAGACCCGTTTTTTCAATGAAACAGATGATGCGGACCGTGTGAGCGGCGAAATGCTTTGGCGACTGAGCCTCCGAGTACAAGCTCGGCAAAATCATGACTATGCAGAATTACTGAACGACTTGAAGTATCGATTGCAACAAATCGGTGAGATACCAGAATCTACTCTCGTCAAAAATGTACGTTTTGATGTCACCGGCGGAATTCCTCTCGTTCATCAGGCACAAAATCAACTTTTGAGCGACTTGATCGACAGTTTTTTCATGGCTTTTGCTTTGATTGCAGTTTTAATGTTCATCATACTCCGAAGTTTTACTCGTGGTTTGATTGCCATGATTCCGAACATTTTTCCCTGCGTGATCGTTTTTGGTCTGATGGGCTGGATTAGAAAGCCGGTGGATATGGGAACGATGATGACGGCAAGTGTCGCAATGGGAATTGCCATTGATGGGACGCTTCATTTTATTACATGGTTTCAGACCGGACTAAAACGTGGCATGGAACGTGCAAATGCGGTTCATTTTGCATTAAAGCAATGTGCGACCGCACTGACGCAGACGACCATTATCTGTGGACTTGGGATGCTCGTGTTTGGATGGAGCGATTTCGTGCCGGTTTCTCAATTTGCGATTGTCATTTGTCTGTTGCTCTTTGTCGCTCTTGTCGGTGATATTGTCGTTTTTCCGGCTTTGTTGTATGGTCCGATTGGACGCATATTTGAGTCGCCCAACCAGAGAAATGAAGCAAACAACGCACCAAAAATGGTGGACGAGAATTGATACACCAAAATTTGAAACGCATACTAATTGCCTATTTGACCTAAAATGGTGTACACGCCCTGATACTTTTGACTTGCGCCAGCAGCTTGTAATACGCCCGCAAAATCCGCATATTCAATTCATCTGTGATTTATGGAAGCGTTTACCATATAAAAAATACACAAATGTGCCAATTTTTGGGTTGATTGGTTAAACATTGAGGTATAATTCAACAAATCATAGACCGAGGTTTCGGATTGTATTCAGTCTCATAACCCGTTTTTATGAGACATTTGGCATTATGCGATTTCGATGGTACAATAAAAATACTCAACATTATGAGACGTAATTATCATTTTCTTACCGGTGCAACAGGATTGGTTGGTTCGTATCTTCTTTGTAATTTACTCCGCTCCGGCGAATCGGTGGTGGTTTTGGCAAGACCAGGCAAAAAAACGTCCGCCCAGCAACGCATATATGATAATCTCAAATACTGGGAAAGAGAATTAGGAATTTCATTATTTACCCCAAAGGTTATTGATGGTAATCTGCAAGATAAAACTTGGGTTGAAAACAACAAAGAATGGTTCGCCGAAAATTGCAAAAGCGTCATTCACTGTGCTGCGAGCCTGACTTTTTACGGTCACCAGTCTGATGAACCGTGGAGGTCAAATATAGAAGGAACTAAAAATATCTTGACTCTTTGCAAAGAGTGTGGAATAAAAGATTTACATTATTTTTCCACAGCTTATGTGGCTGGTTCTTCCAAGCATTTTTACGAAGACCAGTTGGACGCTGGACAATCATTGAGAAACGATTACGAACAGAGCAAATTCGATGCCGAAAAAATGGTAAGAGGGGCAGATTTTATCGATAAACTTACCGTTTATCGCCCTTCAATAGTAGTTGGCGATTCCCAGACGGCGTACACGTCCACCTTTCATGGATTCTACGCAGTTTTGAAGTTGGCACATACGCTGGTTAGAAGATTGCCGCTCGGTTCTACAAGTGGACGTGGACTACTTCAGGCACTCGGTGTCGGAACAACGGACCGCAAAAACTTTGTCCCAGTCGATTGGGTCGCAGATGTTTTCGACTACATTTTCAAAAATCCAGATTTTCACGGAAAAACGTATCACATGACTTCGCCTGAACCGCCGCTCCTGACGGATTTTGTTGATGTCATACAAGATGCAGTTGAAACTTTCTCGACACTTGCGAGTGAATCCGACCCGCTGCGTGCCGACCAAGACTGGTTTTTCAGTAAATACCTCGAAGAAGTAAAAATTTACCAAGCGTATCTACAGGATGATCCGATTTTCGACTCCGCTAATGTCAAAGATGCTCTGCCAAATCTTCCGTGTCCTGTGATGGATAAGGATTTAATGATGTTTCTCGCAAAAGACGCGATTTTGTCGAACTTCGGTAAAACCAGAACGAAAAAAAATATCGTAAACAAAACCAAAACATTGATGGCTGCTGATGTTTGCAGAAGCGGTAATTCAACAGTCACGCCAAACGTAACAGTTAATTCGCAGAAAATATCCGGTATCGTTGTAGGTGAAGTGCTATAAATAAAGGCGGTACAAAATCATGCAGTTGACACCGTTTGAAGAGTACATGTTACTTGACAACCACAAGGCTTATCCGATGAGCTGTTTCATCAGATTGCGTTTTCGTGGAAAGTTTGATGGCACTCTTTTACGAAAGTGTATACAAGCTACACTTAAAAGTCACCCGCTCCTTCATTGTAAAGTTGCGGAAGCTGGCAAAAACAAATACCAGTGGGTTAGTGTCGAAAATCCGAATATCTTTTTTGAACATGATTTTCCCTGTAAAGCGTCTGGCATTGATTTGTTCCGTGAAGTTCCGGTAAAAATCAACCAGTGGACGGTTGAAGACGAAACTTTTTGGTTGATAGAGCTGAATCACAGCGCGTCCGACGCAGTTGGCATTTTCACGTTTATTGAAGAAATTCTTATCGAATACGCAGTTGCTTCTGGAAATGTGGGCAATGCAATTGAACGACGTAAATTCGATCAAACGCTGCTTGCCGAGCGAGGCAAATTTGGATTAAATTTACGAAAATGGCTCCGAATATGGCACCGACAACTTTGGGGACTTACGAGAGCTTGGAAGTTTTTGATGAATCGGCCTATTCCGCTGGTTCCATTTAAGCCGGATTTGGCGGCAACAAAACCGCATGAGTTGTTTCCTGCGTTTGTCAGTCACTGTTTTAGTAAAGATGAGACAAAACGTATCAGGGAAAGAGCGAAAGCTTCTGATGTTACGATAAACGACCTGCTTCTTTACGCTACATTTTTAGCGATGCAAAAGAGTCGTCGAACTTGGGAAATCCCGACTTCGCGGCGTGGAGACTGCTTGCGGTTAGCTGTTGCGATGAATTTACGAACGGAAGAAATGGCACAAATTCCTGCCGCGAATATTGTGAGCATGGTGTTTTTGGATCGAGATACGGATAAACCGGTTGATTTATTTTCGATTCACCGTGAAATGCAGCATATTAAGCGAAACAATCTTGGACTTGCTTTTATACATGGTTTGACGATTTACAAGAAGATATTTGGCGATTTTCGTACAATGTCGAATCAGTCCAGATGTTGGACGACTGGGACGGTTTCGAATTTGGGCAGATTATTTGGCAGTTGTCCGATTCTAAACGAAGCGGGCCGAATACAAATTGGTGAAATTGAGTTACAGGAAGTCAACGCGGTTCCTCCGATACGTCCGCAGTCTGTGTTTGGAACATGCGGCAAAATGTACGCAGGAGAATTTGGTATAACGTTACAATACGACACTGCCGCACTTGACGTTGACAAAGCGACCGAGTTGCTGGAAGCCGTATGTGAATTTATACAGTGCGACAAGTGATGCGTGTCTTCCCTGTCACTCGTAAAACGAATTAGAGATACTCAGAATGACATTGATATACGTTTCCATTGCGGTTTTGGCCACCATTATTGTTATTGATATTGTTCATTACGTCGCTTTGTGGCTTTTTCTACGCGGTTTCCGGTCGCAAGAATGGAAAAAATCTGAAGTGCCTTTTACTCCTAAAACCGCACTTTTGCTGACGCTGCGCGGAGCCGACCCGTTTCTCTATAGGTGTATCGAAGGTATCGTAAATCAAGATTATCCGAACTACACCGTTTTTCTTGTCGTCGATTCGCCAAATGATCCTGCTCTCGAAATCGCCAAAAATATAGTTGCCAATACAAATTGTAACAGCAATGTCGAATTCGTAGTTGTAACCGAACACTTTACGACCTGTACGCTCAAATGCAATTCACTGGTACACGCTATTCAACAGCTCGATTCTTCCTACGAAATAATAGCGGAACTTGATGCCGATGTGACACCGCATAGAACTTGGCTTGCCGAACTGGTCAAACCGTTTGCCGATTCCGAAGTCGTTGTGGCTTCAGGTTTAAGATGGTACATCCCACAAAAAAACAACTTCGGTTCGCTCGTAAGATATTTATGGAACGCCGCTGCTATTGTGCAGCAATTTCTTTATCACATTCCGTGGGGCGGAACGCTCGCTTTCAGAAGAAAACTTATTGATGATAATGATTTAATTTGCGAATGGAGTAGAGCGTTTGGAGACGACACCAGCATAATAAGCAGCGTAAAACCGAACCAAAAAATTGTATTTGTTCCTTCACTTATTATGGAAAACAGGGAAACAATTTCTCTGAGAGCTTTTTTTCATTGGGTCGAAAGACAATTACTTTCAGCGAAACTGCATCATCCTGTTTGGCTGGCGGTTCCGGTTCAAGCGGTGCTTATCAATCTGCCGCTTGTCGCCAGTTTTGTTATGCTTGTAATTGCCATTTTTACGTCAAATACTTCGGCGATTATAATTAACATTGCCGCTTTGTTGACTTACTGGCTCGGCGTTTTCGGCACTTTGCCAATCATGGAATACGCAATTCAAAGCAAACTAAAAGAAAGGGGACGGAATTTCGCGGAATTGCCGACCAATGCGTCACCAAACACGGAGGACGCACCGGTTTCAGCGAAATCTGTTACGACAATTGGCTCGATTATCAAAACGCTGATCGCGGTTCCTCTTACGCAATTTGTTTATGCGGCGGCTCTTGTAGGCGTTTACAGACTGAAAAAAGTTCACTGGCGCGGAGTTTGGTACGAAATTGGTGCGGACAAATCGGTGAAACTTATAGAATTCAAGCCGTATGTAGATTCGCAAAGCAAATCAGACGCTTCGGAATCTCTTTAGAGCGATTTCATAATTTATGTACGCTAATCAACACGACTTTATTCTTGAGTCCGTAATCAACCATTTGATTCTCCGAATACTGATATTCTCTGTGCCCCAAACGGACATCAACAAATTGTACCACAAGCGGTTGGATTTTCAAGAATCGAATGAAGAAGAACGCCTGTTTTCGCAGTCCGAGAACAAGTTTCACGATTTTAAGAAAAGTGATAAAAATAGCAGCCGGAAAGGAGGTCGTACTCGACCGTATTGACGGTTTTTTGTGATTTTTGACAGCAATTTACCGTCAATACGCTCCCTTTGGTCGCTCCTTTCCGGCTTCTATGGTAGAAAATCCGACTTTTCAATCCTCGTAATGTCCGCGACAAGCGAGTACAATAAGATTTTGGTTTTCATAACCAATGCACCGGCTGTAAGTGCCGTACTGCCAAACAGTTGCCGTCTTGATAATTTTTTCATTGTGTTTTTTGTTGCTGTACAGTTGAAAATGAATAATGTTACAATGCTACACAGGCAGATTGAAAATGTAACGGAGTGAAAACCATATTCCAATCACGATAAAAAGTGTTCCAGTTACATTTCTCATCCACCAATCGACTTGGGAAAGTATCCGAAACGCTTTGCCGAGCCAATTTGCCTGAAACGCAATGATGCCCGCAAAAAGTAACACCGGCAGTGCCGTGCCAATGCCGTATATTCCCGGTAAAATCAGCCGAGATTCCTGCTGCGAACAAAGCATGATCGTTGCCAGAAATGTTGCCGCCGAGGTGGGGCAAAACGCAAGTGCAAAGACCGCTCCGAGTGGAAGTGCGCTCCAAATGCCAAGCGAATCGACCAGTTTTGTCATTTTTTCGTTGTTCGCACCACCAATATTGAACGATAATAATCCCACCAGCATCATGCCGATTAAAATGAGTGGCGGACCGAGATATTGGTGAACCTGCTTCTGCAAAAACAGCGCGAGCGCATCACCGCTAACAATCATTGCACCAAGCACGAGATAAACGAGCAATAGATACGCCAGTGTTCTGCCAATTGTGTACAAAAATCCCGAAAACAGAATTGCCATCGGACTTGACACCCTGCGTCCGATAAATGAAATTGCGGCAATATTCGTCGCAAGCGGACACGGACTAATCGATGTCTGAATTCCGAGCCAAGCGGCTCCTGTGAGCGCAAGATACCATTCCATTGTATGAGGTATTAAAGGGTGCGGCAAAATAATGCTGGAATGAGATGAATAAAATGAAAAACGTGTTTTATGCAAGTTCGCTTTCAATATGTTTTTTCGACCCCGAATGGGGTCATAGAACGGTAGAAAGCAAACGTCACCAATATCCGCTCCCGTAGGGAGCTTAGAACGATAAAACCATTAACCGTTCTGAGTCCCCTAACGGGGACAAAATTTGTGACGCGACATTTTGCTACCGTTCTATGTCCCCTAATGGGGACGGGATGAACCCACACAGTGGTTTTGAGTGGCAGAAGATGTACAAACACAATTTCGTATTTATGCGGAGACGTGCAGACAAATAAAATTATTGTACGTTTTCCTTGAGATTCTTGACGTAATCCGTAACTTCTTTTTCTACGAATTTGAAGAACGCTTTTTTATCACCGGCGAGTTCCCAGATTTTATCGCATCGTTTTGCTTTCACATCTTTTTCATTTGCCGTTTGAAGTACAACCATTGTTGGCGAACCGATTTTCAGCCGTTTGACAAGATTTTCATTTTTTGCATCTTCAAAATTCAAATACTTCAGCACGACCGTTTTGTTTTGCAGCGGCCCGGCAAATTTTTCTTTAAGTGTTTCAAAAACATATTTTGACATCAGCTGGCATGTTTGGCAGCCCGGTGAACGGTGAAAATAGATGACGGTAATATAATCTTTCGGTGGCTCGGTAATTATCGGCTTCCCATCGGAATCGACTTGTTGGTCGATGTTAAGTTCTTTGTCGAGCTGCTCTTGCGTCCAATAATAGGGCGGCTTGGTTTTGTAATCCTCTTTGCTTTCCTCTGCAATCGCAAAGGTTCCAAGCAGTACAAAAAGCAGCGTAAAAAACGGTGCCAAAAATGTCGTGTTTGTTTTCATAGCATAACCTCCGGGTGGTGTAAAATGATGAATGCTAATAATTAGTGGATCAATATCTCTATTATCGAGAACGATTTATTCACAATTCCTGACTCCGTAGGAGTCTTAGAACGGTAGCAAAAATCGCGTCTCAATTTCCGTCCCCGTTAGGGGACTTAGAACGGTTATTTTTCTGATCGTTCCATTATCCATCGAAAAATGTATCTTTCGTCGTATTCAATCTGAAATTGTTTCAAAAAACGCAGGTATTCATCCTTAAACGATGTTTGTTGATGATGCTCTTCCTGTTTTTCAATGTACGTTATAACATTACGTCTCTGCGAACGTGAATAAGAAAACGCTGAATAACCTTCTTGCCAACAGAAATGTGCCGGAACGAAATGATGTTCGTTTATCCATTCAGTCGAAAGCCTTTTGACTTCCCGTACTATTTCAGATACTGATTTCGCAGTGTTCAACTCGAAAAACAAATGGACATGATCACGAAATCCATTGATTGCAAGCGGATAGCATTTATGTTGTTTCAAAATACCTGCCATGTACGAATGTAACCGATCCCCTAACTCGCGGCTTATGATGCAAGCACGCTCTCCCACTGCAAAAACAGTATGGATATTGAGTTGTGTGTATGTGTTTGCCATGTTCCTTTCTGCTACCGTTCTGAGTCCCCTAACGGGGACGGGATTTTTTCATTTCTTTTTCTACCGTTCTAAGTCCCCGACGGGGACGGGATTTTTCATTTCTTTTTCTACCACTCTATGTCCCCTAATGGAGACGGAATTGGGTGACAAATAATTTTCCACAGTTAATTTTTCACGGTTTCTACTCTTGCTAATCAATCGAAAATAAATTCTTCC
>JBOFQC010000397.1:0-10955 GCA_051660725.1 Thermoguttaceae bacterium | reverse complement strand
GCTGCACTTGAATAAAGAGCCGCAGCAATTGGCCGAGATTGCGCCGCAGGTGCCGACTGATTTTGCACAGGTAGTCCACAAGATGATGCAAAAAAAGCCTGAAAATCGGTACCAATCGATAACCGAACTTCAGGAATCTCTGAAAAAAATTCTCAGCAAAATGGAATTTGACGCACAAGAAAATTCCACTGACACGTTTTCGACTGCGAGTTGGAATAGTGCCAAGATTCGAATTCTGCCTGCTGGTAGTTCGTACGAAACTCAGTCGGATAGTTCGTCGACAAAGGAATCAATTTTGTCGAAAATGGATAGTTTGCTGGACAAGTCGCCGACGTATCTGTTCGTAATCGGTTTCGCTTTGGCTTTGGTAGTCGGTGCAGCTGCTTCGTATGCAAGAATTTATGCGTATGATCCGGTGTTTGCGGTGACACCGTTCCAGGATTCAGTGCCGAAAATGAACACCATTGCTGAGCAGTGGGTTCTGGCCTGTGAACTCGGAACAGAAGAGTCGTGGCTTGCGGTGATTGATTTTGACGGAGATTCGCAGCCGACAAACATAATGCACCGCAGCACTTGGGAGTGGAAAGCTATGCAACAGCTTGCGATTTGTTACATGAAAAACGGCAACACCGACAAAGCGTTTGAAATTTTCCGCGAATTTGCGGATGATGCGCCTGAGTATTGGCCGTATTACCGAGCTTTCGGATGTGCTGGGCTTTATTGGTATTTCGCCAAGAAAAATGATCCCATCATGATGGGTGCCGCGCTCGGCGAGTTTTATCAAATACAGCAGGAAAATTACGACGACATTATAAACGAAATTTTTATTGAAGCAAAAAAAGTCCGAGACAAGCCGTAGCACGGCATGGCTGTGCGATTCGCGTGAAGTATATCACCTCCCGTTGGTCGGTTTAGTTTCCCGTGTTTTTGTTGGTTTCATTGTTATTACATTCACAAATCCATTTATTGGAAAATGTCAACTTAATGACGTTGTACAGTATAAGCGATTGACAACAGCTCCGGGATAACGCATTTCGCACAACATGTTTATGTCTACTCACACAATATGTTTACGTCGGCAAACCCATAAAATTAGTAGTGTCAAAATTATCATGACTGCAATAACGATCCACAAACCGTAAGGCGATTTCGTGCCAGGCATCTCGAAGTTCATTCCGAAAATGCTACTAATGACGGTTGCGGGAATCGTCAGCACTGAAAACGCGGTTAAAGTCTGCATGATTTCGTTCATTTTGACACCTTGTGCGTTTGCGTACATGTCAAGCAGGCCGGAATTGATCTCACTCAAAAGGCCCGCACTGTCAATTATTCGATACGCCTGGTCGCTCATTGTATGAAGGCAAATTGAAATTTCCGGCGTAATCAACGGTGATTCGGCGTGCTGCATGTCGAATCCCATCTCTTTGAGCGGAAGAATTGTTTGCTGCAAAAAAATGTTTTGCTTGCGCACCATTGCGGTTATTGTGAAAACATCGCCTCGATTATTATCGATTATGTCGTTTTCCAAATCTCTCAGCACATCACCAAAATTTTCAAGTGACGCCGTGTAAATTCTAAACGCGATTCGGAAGATAAACGACACGATTAGCGGGATTTTTTCCGATTGCTCTGCTAATTGCAATGAATCCAGAAAATCATTCAGTTTCGGTAAGAATAATTCCTCTTTGACATCCGGGTTTAGAAACAGAATTTTGTCCGCGAAGATCAATACAGACATTGAAAATATGTCGAAATTTTTTCCTTTTGCATTGAACACCGGAAAACGCAACGTGATACTTAAATAAATTAAAACGTCATACTCGTCGAGAATTTTTATCATTGCGAGAAAACTGGACGACATAATAATTGTGTTTGCAATTAGTCTGATATATAACGTCCGGAATCCCCGCAAGAAAGCAGCCGACTTTCCGCTGTGCCGGATTTCGTAAAACTCTATATCAGCCAATATGCAGAGCAGCCACCACGGCATTGTGCGATTCGAGAGGAAAAACTCGGATGTGTTTTTGCTCGCCCGATACATTGACCATATACCAATACCAAAAGGTACACGAAGAATATACAAAGAATTACGTAATCAATTACTTGCAGGTTAATGCTATTTCTTTTTTAATGGTGTCACTTTGACTACTGGCTGGTTTTTCCAATTATACGTTTGCTGTAACGTATTCATGATGTTTTCTGGCGTATCGGTTAAAATTCCGCCAAAGGTTACGAAATGATAGCGAGGGACAGAGCTTTCGATTCCGACACCGCCCATTTCGCCGCCAGGTCCGACACGAAAATTCGTTGGCGATTCCGGTGTAACAAGTCCCAACGCTAACTTGCTTTCGTCATATTTTATCCCCCAAGTTACATTATTTCCAGCTACTTGTACAGCAGAGGAATTCAAAGCATGTTCGCCTACTTTACCATTTGTCCCATCTGAAAAAAGAACGGTTCCGGCACTTCCTTCATCGGCTGAAAAATTCTTCGGCGTGTCGAAATCCCAGTAATAACCTGTTGGATTAACAAGCTTAACCTCACAGCACGACGAATCAGCAAAAAGCGTAATTGTTTTTTCAAGTACTTCGTTTGCGAAGCAACCGTATCTGGTCATTGCCGGACCTGACGCCATCAAAACCAGTTCGTATGGCTTGCTTCGATTGGCACCACCTGCGTCTGAAAAACCGGAAAAAGAAGTTTCTCCTTCAAGTGTAATGTCGCGATTTCCAAGCTCCTTTATTTCCCAGCGGTAAATATGTCCGCCTTCAGAACCGAGTAGTAATTTCACTTTGTTGTTTTCAATCCACTTCATGCCGTTTGCGGTTTGGGATGTGCTTGTAACACCGAAGTTGGCGTCGCTCTCGGTCATGTTGGCACTACTTGGTTTTGAACATCCGAAATAAACTAAAACCGTAGCATCGGCTTCTTTCGGCTGTGATGAAATCGGCTGTGCTTGAACAACTGGCAAAACAAATGTCAACCGAAGCGGCATATCGTTATTTTCTGTATCATGTTGCGGTAAATCAAGTTGCGCTGGAATCTCAACTGCTGAGGCAGGCTTATCTGATTTGGCGTCACGAGAATTTTTCAGCACGAAAGCCCGCACCGGTTGATTGGCATATTCTGCAGGTAACTTTTCAAAGTCGAGTTCAATTGGTAAACCTGCACGGTTGTTTCCCTTGACGTCAATTTCAATTCCGCAGCGGAGTTTTGCATCCTCGACGTGCCATTTGACGGCGTCAAAATTTCTGTCAGAAGTTTTATAAGTGGTTGTTCTTCGGTACTCTTCCGGCAAGCCAAGTCCGATTTCATCAGCCGCAGGTATGGGTTTGCCGTCTTTTGATGCCGTAATTGCTTCTTCGACTTGTTGAAGCAGTTTTTCATACCAGTTGTCAACACTTTCGTACCGCTTCATTGTCCAATCAAGAGCGTACGGCTTACTTTCCCGATTCCAGAGCCGCGCGAATTCTTCGCCTAGTTCTGCGTGTTTTGCCCGATTATCCGTGATGAGCTTTTTTACTCTATCCAGAAACATAACTTGAAACGTTTGATTTTTCACCTTTTGATCTTTATCAACAGTGGTGTCATTTTCAACATCTTGGTTCAAACGGTACGCATTTTGGTATTGCCGGGCAGCTTCGAGCCCGTCAAGCATACGAGTCGCAATTAACTCAATTCTTTTGGCACCAAACAGGTACGCTTCCAATTGGTCTGCGTTAACAGTTGCTTCTTTTTGACAGGCTTGCAGGTGTTGAATTGCAGGCCGGATGTGTTCGAGCACAAATTGAGCATCTTTCTGTATGACTTTGGGGTCTCTTATCGGCAAAAAGTCGTTTTCCCAGAACCTGCCATTAAAAATATAACCGGCTTTTTGCACTTCAATTATTTCTTCAATTGCTTTGCCGAAATTGTCGCCTTTTTCACCGAAAAGCACAGCACCAATACGTCGGTTGAAATCATGCACATCCGTTTTGGCACCACTCCAGGCCATTTCCCCGCCCCAAATTGTCGTGTAGGAAGTGTAACCTTGCAAAGATTCGCCGTCATCTTTCCAATTCGTGTTCAACATTCCCAGTGCTCCGTTTTCGACGCCGTCACGCACGAAATTTTTAATGTTTACCACTGCAGTTTCGTGATCGCACAACATTCGACTCCAATTACTGACACCAGGGCAAACGAAAAATTCGAAGCCAGCTTTGCTGTACGGCAAAATGTAATCAAGGAAATCAGGCCGTGGCGCATAATCCCAGCAGAGCATAACCATATCACTTGGAATTTCAGGAATTTTTTCCGGGTGCTGCATTATGATATCACCCCACATCATCATTCTTTTGCCACGGTTTTTGAGCAGTTCATGCACCTTTTGGATGTGCATCATGTACACGCCCGGCACCCCGATTTTTTCGGCGAGTTCTTTTGAAGGGCCTTTACCGAGATCCCAGGTTTCGTCGCAGCAAACGTTGAGCATCTCGAAGGGAAGCACTGGACAAAGTTCGCTGTATAAGTCGTCGAGGTATTCATAAGTTTTTGGCACAACGGGACTTAAAATATATCCGGCCTCACCCATCCCGGCATACTCGGGATGTTTTAACGTATTTCTGGAATGTGAAAAAGACTGTTGGGTTCCAAGAATAGTTATACTGCGAGGCTTGCCAAACTCAACCATTGCTTTCAAGTCTTCGATGTCAATTGAACCGTTGTCCGGTCCGATTTTCGGATGTTTCTTGAACTTGAATTGGTACTCCATGTAATACGTGAACATGTTATGTTTCACTGCAGAACCAACTTCAAGAAACCGCATGATTTCTGAACGGTGCGGACTGGGGCCACGTGTGTAATCATCCATGAAACACCGATACCGCATTGAGGGCCAGTCGCGAATTTCCAGAGCAGGTAAATTGGTGTCATTCACGTTTGCTCTAATTAATTGCCTAACTGTTTGGCCGGCAAAATACAAACCGGATTCGCCACAACCAATTGCAGTTAATCCGTTTGCGTCACATTTTATTGCGTAACCTTCCTGCGGATCAACGGGTGATTTGGCAGCATCTTTGAGTTCTTCCGGTGTGGGCAATATTGCTTTCACGGCATTGTTTTCTTGTCCGCTTTTGATATTTTGCGGTAAGATTTGTAGAAGCGTAGTGTCATCTCCTGCTTCAATTTTTGGCGTGGCAAGTTTTAAGCGAGTGAATTCTTCAGCGATTTGCTTGCCGAGAATTTCAACTAGAGATTTTGGCACCACTATTTTAAGCGACTGCGAAATATCAAAAGAAACGGCCCTGTCTACTTTGATCTCTTTCGGAAACGGCACCAGTCGGAGACTAGAAGCATCCGAGTCGTTTTCTGCCGCACTTGTACTTCGTGTCGTACCTGCTGATTCGGGCCAAAATAAAGTCGTTAAAAAAGTTGCACAAAGCAAAAATAACACGGAAAATATAAAACGTGGTAGATTCATGGCTTGTATATTAGTTATGTTGGTTATACCGTAATACGGCATGTTCCTGCGCATACCGGGAGCCGGTATAGATCACGGTCCAAACGCCATTACTTCCACCAAGTGACGTCCGGTGTTCGCTGAATTATAAGTTTCGGTTACACGTAGATACCTGATTTTTGCAGGAGCGAACTTGCATTCGTAACCCTCAATTGTTGACGGTGCCGTGTTGTCTTTCATGTCAGACAGCATGGTCCAATTCTCGTTGTCAAGCGACCCTTCCACATAAAAACTGTAGTAACGTGAGTCGTCGTAATAACATACGACCACGACCCTGTTCACTTCAGTTGGTTGTTCCAAGTCAACCTCCCACCAAGCGTCTACATCTTTGCCGGTGATGTCGCATCCCCAGAATGAATCCTGGTCGGCAACAATTCCGTCATTTGCCTTTGTTGGCGGAAATGGTGTCATAAAGTCGGAACAGGAAACCGGCTTGCCGGTTGTCAACGATTCAACGGTGTCAAACTCGTCGGAAGAAACCAAGCCGCGGTTTGTCATATAATATTTCGGGATTTCCATTTCGAACTCTTTTGCGTATTTTTCGTAAAGCTCATTTGCAAGTTTTACGGTGTCATCACCGCTCGCTTTAGTCGGAAACGCTGTGTTTTCCTTTGCCCAATCAATTTGCAGCTGAAATAGTTTTTGTCTGAATTCTTCTTCATTCCACGACTTATTTTCGGCAAGGCACAGATCAAGTTCGTCGCAGAACAACTTCCATCTTCTTGCGTAGTAATCGCTGAACATACCGGACCACTGCCGCGCTGAGTAATCGTCAAGTGAATACGTTGGTCCCCAGAGCGTGATAATCGTGCGTGCGTTCCACTCGTAATGCTTACGCTCCTCGTCGGTTTTGCCCCAACGTTTTGCACTTTCCAACCAAGTGCCGAGCAAAAACTCGGAGTCGGAAGCAAGTAAACGGTCAATGTCAAGAATCAACGTGTTTAACTTTTCAGCTGCGGTTTTCAATGCTGTCCGATCTTTGTTGTAATACGCGACCACGACGTCATTGTAAAACAGCGGGGCAAGTTCGCCGAGCGTGTGTCGTGTCACGTTGGTTACATCAAACAGATAAGTTCTGGTGTCACCGACTTCATCTGCACAGTCCAGAAGTTCTTTCCAAATCGGGAGATACGTTTTATCAATTTCTCGTACAGTTCCCCGTAAAGCCGGTTCTCGCATGAGAATTGTACCAACCTGTCCACTCCTGTTATAAGTGGTTTTGTGCAAGTGGTTCCAAACGGTTTGAGTTTTATCAGTGAATTTCCCGTACCGCCTTTGAACGAATTCTTTACGCCACTGTGTGGTGTCAGGAACCTGTTCACACCAGATCATGTCGGACTGGAACTCGTCAATTATCGGATTCCAACCGAGCCCTTCCATTATGTAACCGATTCCTTCGAGATTTCCCGCTTTATTATCCTTGTTGTTGCAGGTGTTTTTCAACTCAATTGCTTTCCGCAAGTCGTTTGCCATGACGTCGAGTCCGCCGTGCAAACTGACTTGTCCGCCGAAGTTCTGGATAATCGCCCAAATCCACGGTTGCCCGTAAAACGCAACGTCAAACTGACTCCAGCCGGGAATCAATTCGCAGTACAGATCAACAACTAATAACCGGCCCTCCGGCACGCTTGTGAAAAACGCTTCCTTTTGCGGCGGCTGCCAGAATTGCGGTTGATTAACACAGAAAGGCCAACTCTGAAGTACCCAAATCGCATCAGGGTCGGCGGCTCGCATCGACTCGTAAATTGACGCCCCCATTTTACGCAAGAACTCCGGTTCATCACTCGTCGGACGCATCTCAATAAAAGAATCAGAAGCGTATAAGTGGTTGGTGCCAAACAACTTCGTCTGCTCTTCAATAAAGATTTTACCGACTTCGACAAAAAACGGATCATGGGGATCAACGAAATACGTCGGTTCAAAATCAATCCACGGATTGAGCGCAATAATATTAGCGTCTTTTTCTACTTCTCCCAACTTACGGGGTACGTGACCGGTAAATCCCTGCAAAATTGGTGTCATGCCAAGTTCACGTTGCCGCTTGAGAATTTTTTGCTGAAGTGCAGCGTGTTCGTCAATCCATTTTTCAGGAAGCGGTCCGCCCCAGCGGTCAATACACCCCATCCAGCCAAACGGCAGGTAGCCCGGCCCGACGTAAAAATCCTGCATCTGTTCGTCAGAAAGACCGAGCCGCTTTCCAACGTTTTGCCAAACCGCTTCCTGACCTGTAACGGATAACGGAGCATTGACACCGTACAAAGCAAGTAGGTCAATCATCTTTTCCCAGTCGTTCCAATCCCACCACGCAAGTGTATAACTGAAACAGCAGTAATTGAAATAATACCGGTATTTGTAAGGCGAAACAATTCGTAACGGTTCGCTTATTTCGGGCAAATTTTCAGGAATCTTTACCTGCCGGCTACGAAGAGTTATCTGAGAATCGCAATAATGTTTTAGATACCAGTTTAACCCGGACGAAATTGACACCGCATTGTTACCACGCACAACCAATTTTCCATTTTTCGTGGCAATTTCAAAAACATCAGAGCCGTTTTCTGACGCCGGAATCGTCTCGAACACCACTTTGTCATTAAGTTCCGGCACCATGCGTTCCTGTACACCACGCGCTGCGGTTATTGTTTTTTCCGACTCACCGTTATGTTGTGATTCTTTTTCTTCTGCACAAATTGCCTGACACAGAAATAAATTAGTGAACGAAAAACATAAAAGAAAACAGAGAACGAACTTTTGTATCCTGGTTAACATAAATACCTCAGATATTTGGTTTTATATTTTATACAAAGCGTCTGCTACTGACCTTCAGCTAAATTTTGCGTGAAGGTTTTTTCGTTCTTGTTTGTCCCGGAGCCAATTGGTGCCTGAATGGCAGGTTCCTCCGGGGACTTTTCCAGAAGGTACAACGCCAAGCAATCTATGCCTTGATGGCAGGTCACTCGGCGTCTAACTGACGGATAACAAGCAAAATTATCGGTGGGCTTATTTTACAATATTCGGGTCCAATAACAACATTATATTTCTTATAATGTCGGTGTTGTCGATGTATTGGCCGTGAAAATTATTCGACTGCGTACCAACAATACCGAAATGTTTTGCAGCCTCGGTGTCAGTGCCACGAATTTTTTGCTCGAAAAGTTCTGCCCCGGCACCTTTTGCCCAGAGGGGAACAAGTAAGTTGGAGTGATCACCAGCTCCGTACTGAGCAGACGGAATCTTTCCAAGTCCGTTGTTTTTTATCGGTTGGAACCCGATGAATTTGTCCCCTTTATCATACACACCGTTGTTGTTCACGTCTTCGTAAGTGTCGGGTCCCCAAAGGTTACCGGTTTCGTGGTCAGCTGTGACAATTAACAGCGTTTCGTCCCAAGAGCTGTTTTTTTCAATCCAATCAATTGCGGCTTCGACTGCTTTGTTGAAACCGGTTACTTCCATAACGGACCGTTCAATGTCGCGACTGTGGTTTGCCCAATCAATGGCACCACCTTCAACCATAAGAACGAATCCTTTTTCGTTTCTCGCAAGCAGGTTCATTGCGCCGGTTGTCATTTCCGAGAGCGTCGGCAATTGGTCAGCCGCAACTGTACCGTACCGCTTGTTAAAAATATCAGCCGCATTCGGGTTATTCGGCGCACCGTCAATTGGGGCGGCACACTCGGTGTCACGTAAAATTCCGACAACTTTGTTCGGAATGGTTTTGTCCGTCTTGCCCGTTTCTGCCATTCTTACGAACTCTTCTTTCGAATCGAAAAAGTAAAAATCGTCTTTCTTTTTGGTGTCACTCAACTTGTTCCAAGTCTCTTCACCGCCGAGAAATGCGTAATTCGGTGTCGTCGGCTTGCCGTCTTTGTCGAGACCGAAAGTTCGTTCTTTACCATTAGCGTAAAACGGGTGACCGGCGCCAAACATCACCGAGAGCGGGCTTTCGTAAAACATCTGGTTGAAAATAATGGCGTAATCGTCCCGTTTCTCATGATGCGAACCGAAAGCACCCGGCGTTGCGTGTGAAATTTCAACCGTTGAAATCGCGCCGGTTGATTTACCGAGTTTTTCAACGAACTGCGGCAATGTTTTTATTGGCTGCTTATCGAAACCGACACCCATTGCACCGTTGTACGTTTTCTGGCCGGAATAAATAGCCGTTGCTGCCGACGAAGAATCGGTAACAGTTGTCGAATCTGTTCCAGCTCTAGCTCCACCAAGATCGGCCCAAATTACTTTCGGATCATAACCTTTTGCGTGGTCAGGCTGACCGGCTTTGGTAATCGAAAAAGTTGAAACTCCGACAAGAACCGGAAACTTGTCAACCGCCTGTTTTCCAAGTTCGCCGTTGCGCCAATAACTTCCGGCAATGTACGAATTGAAGCCGCAGCCGTCTCCAATCATGATAATCACGTTTTTCGGTTTCTTTTCACTATTATTCTGGTCGTTCTGAGCAGTATTATGCTTTGTGGCATCAACCTGTCCAACACAAATTGCCGGGAATAGAACGAAACAAAAAACTATTAATTTAGCAAAGATTTTTGTGGTGTTTTTCATTTTGGGTACTTGAACAGTAGGAGATGGGAGTTAGGGGGAAATGTCCTGTGTTCTTAGGACTTTTTCGTGTTTTTCAAAACGAAACATTTTTTTCAAATCGCCAAGTGGTTCAAATCACGGTTTCATTTCAGTCGGCGAAATGTGTGAAATATGGCCTATTTTACGATATATTCTAACTCCTATCTTCCATCTCCTAACTCCTCAATTCTACTGTGAAAGGTTACACTTATTTCAAGTCGAAATCATTGAGTATCAGGATTACGAAATGGATTAGGAGTGCATGTCCCGTAAGTATTGGCGATGATAGTCAATTAATGAAACGACACCATTTTCCATGCCGTGCGGCGAAAGCGTCGAGTTTAATTCCGAAAAAATCTCGTCAGTCGTAGCCAATATCTTTCGCGGGTCATTTTTTCCGGGCAAGTCGATTTTTTGCAAACACGAGAAAAATTTATCTGCTTCTCTCCACTGTTGATGTGAAGCAGAAGGAAGAAGCGTGGACATATACAGTATCTGGTCGGCAAGACTTTTCGTCGACATATCCGAGTTGTCGTCATTTGTGTGCGTCGCAATGCAGAGAGCCAAGTCGTCTCCGAATCCCCATTCTTTGGCCAAGTACGCACCAATATCAGCATGATTCCAACCGAAAGCTTCTTGTTCCAATGCAGAAATCTGTTCTCCATTTTCTAGGTGTCGCACAAGGATTTGTTCGTACTCCTCGGGATAAATAGCAGCCACGATTGGTATCGCTACGTCTTGCAACATGGCTCCGACAAACAGTTCTTCTGGATCAACGCCGGGACAACCTGTACTCAGTACTTTTGCGAAAACACCTTTTCTAAGTGAGTCTTTACGAAAAATCTTTAAGTCAAATGGTCCGCATTTGGGATTGGGGAGTGTTGTG
>JBOFQC010000396.1:0-6309 GCA_051660725.1 Thermoguttaceae bacterium | reverse complement strand
GATAAGAGTCGCAAAATTTACACGCGAAGCTGTGCCGGAACATATCCGTAAAGATGACCTCGGACTGATAGGATACGACTTTTTCGTGCCGCTTGACAGTATAAACGGTGAAGAAAAAAATCTTTCAATTATCGCCATTTTCATGGATAAGAAGAAAGAGATCACAATTTTCTCCGATCCGCCAACCTCTTTGACTCTTAGAGGAACTCCGAAACCTAAAAACGCGCCGTTTGAAGAACGGGACTCAATGATTGCGGAAATCATTGATCGCTCTGAGGCTATAAACTCTGATGATTTGATGCGTTACAGCAGGGATAACTACGAGACAAATAATAACACCAATCCGATAAGACAAGTTGGTTATACAGATATGCGGCCTGAATACCGTGCGGAAATGATGCCGGGTATGTCAAACGCCCCCAATAATTCGGTGTCGAATGCGTTTACCCGACAGCCGACCGACAGTTCTCGTGTGGAAACGATTCAGCTTCCAACAAATTACGCACAGGCTTATTTGAATAACAACGGAAGCGGTAACGCTTACAGCAACGGTAACGCACCGCAAAATTACGAACATTTACAGAATGAGCTTGCTGCCGCAAGGTACCGTGAATATGTCGCGATGAACAATGAATATTCAGAATATCTTAAAGAGTGCGATAATTATAAAAAGCAAAACCCACATCCTGCGAAGCGTCCCACTGGAAATTGGCCGAATCCACCACAAAGAATGCAAGAAATTAGCGGCAACGAACAGGTTAGATACTCTGATCGTCCAAGTGGTCAATTTGATATAATGCAGAATCGACCAAAAGATAATTCTCAGCAATTTCAGCCCGACCCATTGAATTATCAGGGCGAAGCGGGAACAAATCAGCAAACCAGTGTTTTTTACGGCCCCAGTCCCTAAAATTCGAGCTAGTTTTACAGTCGAACCGTCGGCGTAAGTCGACGGACTTTAAATACTGCTAATGAATCGTTATAATCGAAATAATCAGCAATTTTCTTTTTTTTATACTTTCTGCTAATTGTTTTGGAGCCAAAGTTGCTAAAAATATTGGACAAGCGGTGAAAAATCGTATATAATCTTGTGGCGGGTTCCGTTTTTATTCAATTTTCGTTGCGGGCCACAATTCACGAGAGAAGCATAAATAACCACTAGTAAAGGATATACCAATGAAACCGAGTATGCGATTATTACTTTCGGCACTTGTTGTTTGCACTTTCTTTGCAGCCGTTACCGATTTGTCGGCGGCAAGACGTTCAAAAGCTCAACCCCGAACAGTCGGATTTTTCGATGCAATTTCACAAGGCTTAATTGAAGTGAAGTACATTGCTAACGATTCGTTTGGCGGACAAATGATTATTAAAAATAAAACCAAAGAGCCGCTACTAATCCAGAAGCCATTCGCTTTTGCAGGCGTCCCGGCACTTTCGCAATTCGGCCCCGGCGAACTCGGTATGGGGGGCGGAATGGGTGGAATGGGCGGCATGGGTGGTGACATGATGGGTGGCGACATGGGTGGTGGTCGCGGTGGACGTGGTAGCAGTAATACAACAGGTGGCAGCACATCTGGTGGCGGAAGTCAATCCGTTGGCGGCGGAATGGGCGGCATGGGTGGTGGAATGGGTGGCATGAGCGGCGGAATGGGTGGCGGCATGGGTGGCGGTCGCGGCGGCATGGGCGGCGGAATGTTCAACATTGGCCCTGAAAAAACCATTAGAGAAAAAGTTCGCACCGTTTGTCTCGAACACGGAAAAAAGGAACCAAATTCCAGAGTTGAATACGCTATTCAACCGATAAGCGATTTTTCGGACAGTAAAGAACTTGGCGTTTTATGTGCCATGATTGGAACCGGACAAGTCAACCAAAACGCTGGTCAAGCAGCGGCGTGGCACTTGAGCAATAATATGTCTTGGGACGAACTTGCCGCCAAGAAGAGTGGTCCGCACCTCAGTGGTCCGAAATACGTTCCTTACTTTTCAAATGAGGAAATGCAAACCGCTTCTTTTGCAACCCAAAAAGTAAAAGAGTTTGTCAAGGCTAACTTTGACAATGAAGAAGGTTCGACTTCAGAAAGAAATAAGTAATGTGTTTTGTTTTTCTCGATAAACACAACGAAACTATTTAGCAGCAATAAGCCTCACCAAACCGGATCGGACACCACGCAATTTTTGGGTGGAGCCGCCGACTTGGAGCAGGCTTTTTGCATTTCTTGGTCACACTGATAAGGAACGTGTCTTAACCGATCCTGGTATCGACATAAGACATTTACATGTTGCGGGACCTAAAGACCGTGAGGTTCGCAACGGTCTTTTTAAAAATTATTGGGGCGAACAGTTTGTGTACAAACAAACAGATTGGGGCCCCATGTGTGAGGACACGCTTGGTGCGTAAAAAATATTAAGAATAATCAGGCTATTCATCTGATTTCAATGTATTTTGCCGACAATTATTGAAAGCGGGTCGGTAAGTGGATACCGTTCAAGAACATCATGTAAATCCTGTAATGTAACGGCATTTACTGCGTCAAGGTTTTCTCGGACTGTACGGTATTGTTTACGAACAGTCCATTCGTCACCAACAGAAAAAAGACGACCACGCGGCCGTTCGTTTCCGAGTACTATTCTGGCGAGAGTTTTATTTTTGGCACGTGTAAGCTCATCTTCGGAAATACCTTTTTCTAGCGTAGCTTGGTAAATTTCCGCTATTCGATGTAGATTTTCGGCTGATTTTTCGGGAGCACAGCACATGCCGGTTAAAAAGAATCCATTATCGTGGTATTCGTAATGGCTAAGTCCGACAGATTCCACAAGGCCGGGATCGACCAAATCCCAATATAATCTACTTCCGACATCATCGCCAATAACGCAAATTAATAACTCAGCGGCAAACCGATCAGAATCAGTAGCGCACGGTCCGTCCACCAACTGCATTGTGTACTGAAATTTCGCAGAATCTTTGGGAATCGCGCACGAGTTCTTTTTTCCTGTGACGCGGTGCAGGTTTCGTATGTTTTTTCCTGTCGGTTTCCATTTTCCGCAGTATTTCTCGGCTATTGCGACTGTTTCGTTGAAATCAACTTTGCCGCAACATACAAGCGTTATGTTTTCTGGAGAATATTTCCTGTAAAAATATTCTTGTGTTTGTTCACGGCTAAGATTTTTTATCGATTCTAATGAACCAAGAATACTATTTTCCAGCGGATGACCGGCGTAAAAAATTGCTCGACATTTCTCATCCGCGCCGAAGGGGGGTTGGTCGTTGTACATTTCAATTTCTTCAAGTACAACGAGTTTTTCCGTCTCGAAGTCTTTGTCACGTATCGCAGGACGCAAGATATCGGCCAAAAGTTCGATTAAATTTTCCTGTAGTTCTGGCAGAACCGTCCCGTAATAAACCGTTTGTTCTTCAGAAGTGTATGCGTTCGAATTAGCACCGATCTCGTCGAAGTGTCGGTTTACTTCTTCGGCTGTTCTTTTTTCGCTGCCTTTAAAAACAAGATGTTCAAGAAGATGACTTACACCTGAAACGGTATCGTTTTCGTCGCGTGAACCGCATTCCACAAAAAAGCCGACTGCGCATGTGTACGCCGTGTCACGACTTTCCGTCAATATTGTAAGACCGTTATCTAATGTTGTATGCTGAAACAAGAAAATTTGCTTTTAATGAAGTTTTCAAAAATTTGCTCCTCAGATTTCCAGACGAATTCAAACGAAGCTGCAAATGTTGAGGACTCGCGAGTGTATTGCTTTCACGGCTTTACCTTGACGCCATTTTCAACTCTGACGCCATACTCCTAGAAATCGTACCAAGCCCCGAAACCAATCTTGCTTTCGTAATTGTCATTAAATTGGAATTGGTCGCTTGAACCGCAAAAATACTGGAACCCAAGTCGGAATAGATGCTCATTGGCGCCACGCCATTGCCAACCGACCTGTACGTTGAGGTTACCACTGAAATCGAGTTCCTGGAATAAATGCGCATTGATTGCTGCATACGGTGAACCTCGTAACTGTCCTACTGGATAACGAGAACTGTACTCGGCACCAAATTGAAATTCCCACGGCTTGGTTTTTTCGCCGCAAAAGAAGGCCCAAGCTGTTTCACAGTATAAACGCACACTGTTTCCCATTCGGAGTGAAATCCCCATTACAACTGAGTCTCGTACGTAATTTACACGTTGAAACGTGTTGTGGCGAACCATGTATTCGTCGCCCAAGTGTGAGCTGACGTGATAATATCCGACCTTATACTGAACCTTTTTGCTGCCGAAAGTTAGTGGAATCCCGGCCCTGAAATCAGCAGCGAGCAGATCAAGATCGTGTTCGTAATCTATACGTACTTTTCCTGCTCCTTCCACGTCTAATTGAAACCCTTCCGGTGAAATGCTACTTTTGGTACCGTATCGTAATATACCGGCTCTACCTCCAGCAACTGCGTCCCACATCCAACCGTGATCCCGTTCGTGGTTCCAAACCGAAGCCAAACGTGATTCTCGCGGACCTGCAAGATATGAAGGATATATCAACCCGCTTGGCAATATCTGCAACGACATTGGTTCCGTTGAATAGCGGTTCCAACGATCAAAATTTGGATAGCCAGGTGTTATCGGTATCTTTTGATGCGTACTGCAAATCGGATTTTCATTAATTGCCGGTATTATAGGTTGATTAACGATATACTGCGGATTATTTTGTTGGCTGAACTGCTGGTTGTATGGTTGAACGTACTGCTGGTTATACTGTTGATCAACGTATGAATTCTGATTAGCATAACTCGGATGTGACGCAACTGGAATTACACTGGCAATTGCCATTTCATGTTGTACGGTACCCGATTGATTTCTACTCAAAGGGTTTATTGTGCCTTGGTTGAATGGCTCGACCTGATTGTAATACGCACCTTGAATACTAACTTCTTGATTATTTTGATAGGCACTTGAAGAACCTTGATATGCGTATGTCGCAGCTGAAGGATAATTCTCTTGATACGGACTCATGTTTAGGTCCGGATTCCAAGTTCCCGTATTTGTAGCGCCTTCAATCTGCTCAAATCTGAGTAGAGAGAATATTATACAAACAACCATCACTATTATCCAAAATAGTGTGTCTTTATCACGTAATTTTTTTCGTGTTACCCGTTCGCGGTTTCGCATTGATTTTGATAAGGATGATTTTCGATTTTAAGAAAATCCGCTGAATTTTGTGGTTTCACGTGCAATACACTAGTAAACCGGCCAAATGGAAAGCCCATTTTTTGCGGTTTTGCAGAGCTCAAAAATGGGTTTCGGCCACTTTCAAACTGTATAGTAAGAATTTTTCAAGAACAGGTCAATATCAAAATCACCGTTTTGTTACACCGTAATAGGTTGGGTGACAAGTTTCACCCAAAGAAATAAGCCTTGTTTTTCAAGGCGGGTCACTTTTTTCGGAACAAATATTCAGTTTGTGTTCGTAATGATAGCGGCAAGGTCTCGCAACTCAGTAAAGTAATCTCTTCCCAAAGTCGAGTGCTTAATAACTTTTGCGCCGATTTCTTTGGCAATTTTTTCTGCTGGAACAGGATTAAACTCCGGTTGAATCAGTAGTACTTGCACTTTATCTTCTTTTGCGTTTCGTACCCATTCAGCTAGTTCTTTCGCTTTCGGAGATTTCCCCTCGAACTCTATTGCTTTCTGTTTCAGTCCAAATTCGTCGCAAAAATAACCGTAAGCTGGGTGAAATACGTAAATTGTCTTTCCACTTGCTGGTTCAAGAGCCGTTTTCAATTCTTCACGTAGTTTTTCGAGTTCAGCAACAAGTTTCTCCGAGTTTTTCTGATAAACGTCTTTTCCTGCGGGATCAAGTTCGATTAGGGTTTCCGTTATCTTTTTCGCCTGTATAATCGCGTTTGTCGGTGACAACCATGTGTGCGGATCGGGCGTTCCGCCGCAATTCTCATGTAAATCGTGGCCCGATGCGTTATTTCCTTTTTCCTCTTCATTATTATCATCTGCCGTTTCATGAGCGTGACTGTGCGATTCGAGAGAGCGAAGTTTTATTCCGTCGCGTGTGTCCACAATAAGCAGATTCGGACAAAGTGTTTTCAATTTCGGCAAAAGTGTCTCTTCCGATGGAAATCCAATCTGAAAGAAAACTTTACCCCGGGCAAGCCGTTTTATTTTGTCCGGCGTCGGCGTATAAGTTTCCGGCTCTTTTCCCGTCGGCACAAGAACCTCAACACTCACGCGGTCACCGCCAATTTGCTGCAAAAAGAAAACTTGCGGTTCAATTGTTACGATTACCGGCAACTTATCAGAATCGAAA
>JBOFQC010000395.1:0-2386 GCA_051660725.1 Thermoguttaceae bacterium | reverse complement strand
CCTGCTCCGGGGAGCTACACCGAGCAGGGCTCGGCGGCTAACATGCAAAATAATCCTGACGCTCAGTACTCGTTATTTCCGATTGCATCTGCTAGAATACCACAATGCTTGATATAGGGCGTGGTTATAACTTGTGCCGGAGCCCGGTAAAATTGCATGTTTTCAAAAAATTTGATACTCGACTTTACCTTGTCTGTTTTACACTATTGTACAGTATACTTGGAAATGTCGAAATTCGAACAAATTCTGGTGCCAACAAAAAAGGTGTGAAAGAAATATTATGGAGCAACTTATTATAACCGATAATACCAAAAACTGTGCGTATGCTGTTTACGCAGTCATGTTTGCCACAACATTTTTTGTTTATCTCGCAGGTTGGATACTTAAGAAAGATATGTTAAACTTTAAGTTACGATTAAAGTCGTTTTGGCTTATCGTAATACTTTTTACAGTTGCTTTTTCATTTAACAAGCTGTTTGCGTTTTTTTTCCTTGCGTTAATAAACTACTTGGCTCTTAAGGAGTTTTTTTCTCTTATTCCGACAAGACGTGCAGACAGAAGAGTGCTTCTTTGGGCATATCTGGTCATACCGGTTCAGTTTTATTTCATTTATATAAATTGGATTGTGATGTTCTACCTCTTGGTACCGCTTTATATGTTTTTGTTCATTCCAATGCGAATGGTACTGATCGGCGAAAATGAAGGATTTTTGAAATCGTGCGGCACCATTCACTGGGGACTCATGTCAACGGTGTATTCACTAGGTTATTTGGCGGCGTATATGAGTATACCCGTTGAGAAGAATCCGACCGGTGGCGCGGTGGGAATGCTTTTGTGCATCCTTATACTTACAGTATTCAATGATTTTGCACAATTCCTTTTCGGGAAATCGTTTGGCAAGCATAAAATCATTCCGAAAGTCAGCCCAAATAAAACGTGGGAAGGATTTATCGGCGGTGTGATCGCAACCACACTTATGGCTTTGTTTTTAGTGCCGTATTTAACACCGTTAAGCCTTATCCGAGGTGGGGGGGCCGGATTCGTCATTGCCGTCGCAGGCTATTTGGGCGATGTTACAATGTCCGCGATAAAACGTGATATCGGCGTCAAGGATACCGGCTCACTTCTGCCTGGACACGGTGGAATACTGGACAGACTCGACAGCCTTGTGTTCACTGCTCCTTTGTTTTTTCATTACATCGTTTATCTGAACAAAATTGACTTGTATATACCATTTAACTGACAAAATGAATAGTCAACTGATAAATAACATATTGAAATATCTGTTTTTCTTTTTATGCGTAAAGCCTTTCGTCTATATCGGTTTGGGAATAAGTGTGAAAAACCCGCAAAACCTTCCGCAAAAAGGACCAGCAATATTGATCGCCAACCATAATTCGCATATTGACACCCTTGTCTTGATGTGTTTGTTTTCCACATCGCAATTACTGAAAGTTAATCCAGTAGCTGCGATGGATTACTTCTTCAATACTAAATTCCGATCATTTTTGTTTAAGTCATTGTTAGGTGCAATAGCCATAAAAAGACAGAAACCACGATCTTCCAGAGAAGACATTTTCGCAGAAATTAACCAAAATCTCAAAAACGGTCATATCCTTATTATTTACCCGGAAGGCACAAGAAGTATGGATAACGAAATACATGAATTTAAAACGGGTGTCGCGCATCTGGCAAAGTCCAACCCCGATGTCCCGATTGTTCCGATATATATCAACGGTCCGGACAAAGTTATGCCAAAATACGATTTTTTACCTGTACCGTTTATATGTGACGTGTATATCGGGGCTCCAATGTACATCGGGGCTGACACCAAAAATGAATTCACAGAGAAAATATTTCAGGAAGTCTTGAAATTGAAACAGACGCATTTTGAAGGGAGAAACCTATGAATTTGTACATGTTAAAATTCCCATACCGTAAGCTATTGCTTCCATTGGCGAAGAAGATGAGCTTTATCAATCCCGATATATTGAGCTATCTCGGAACATTAACAGCGTTCGGTACGATGTTTTGTTATCTGTATGCGCTCGACATACCGGCTTTGCTTTTGTTGTCGATTCTGCTTACACTTGCACGGATGACGTTAAATACGATAGATGGTGTCATAGCAATAGAACGTGGAAATTTGCGACTGAAGGGTGAAATCGTAAACGCTTTGCCGGACAGATATTCCGACATTTTTATTCTAATGGGAATCGGTCTGTCTCCTCTATGTGCGCCGTGGCTTGGCATGGCCGGAATGGCTTCAATGTTTCTTGTCAGCTATACAGGCATGTTATCAAAAGCAATCGCGATAAACTGGCAGCATCATGGTCCACTGGGTAAAGTTGAGCGGCTGATTTTTATCATGATTTTCTCTTTACTG
>JBOFQC010000394.1:0-1825 GCA_051660725.1 Thermoguttaceae bacterium | reverse complement strand
AGAGTTTATGTCCGCCGTCGGGACATTTCGTTAGTTCAAGCTTGACAATGGTGTCAACGAGGTCTGGCGAGATGAGTTTGCGTAGATTCTGTTTGTGACCTTTTTTAGCACCGATTTGCCGTTTGGCAATGTTGCCGTTTTCGTCTTTTGGCTTTGGTTTTTGAGGTTTAACGATGTCGGAGGAGGGATTTTTCGAGGACGTTTTCGAATTTTTTTCGAGCACGGTAATGCGCTGGAGCAATTTTTTTACGAGAGCTTCGAGTTCGGCGATGCGTTTGTCTTTTGCGTCCATGCCACAATGTACCACACTTTCACTGTTACCACTTTTTTAGCGTGAACGGTTACTTTACAAGAGATCTTCGAGCACGGCTTTCTCGTTTTGGGCGCTCACGTAATTTCGTATGCACTCACCGAGACCGATATAGACAGCTTGCTTGCTGCTTATGGGGATGTGTTGCCTAAACATGCAATTGCAATACGTGAGAAGACTTTTAAAAGTTAATCCACCAAAACACTCGACGACAAATTGGAGATGATATCGTCACAAGTATTACTTCCACTGCATCACACAAAATTTCCTGCCGTACAGAGAGTGGTTGGAGAATGGGCAGTTTGGGGGCAAGAAACAGGCGGTAATAGTATCATTCCTTGAGTTTTACCACTCACCGCTACTTCACAGACACTGATTCCATTCACAAGCATTGAAGGAGAATTCATGGAACGATGTGGCGGTGTCAGAGCGGCGCGAACATAGCGGAATGAGTTGGACGGAATGCGATCTGGTTTATTACTCAAATTTTCCTCGTAAATCAAGAAGTTAATTTTAGACCGACAATACCGAACAATATCATTCCTAAGAAGATTAAGCGTACAACAGAAATTGGTTCTGACAAAAAATATATACCAAATATGACAGTTCCAATTACACCGATACCTGTCCATGCTGCATATCCGGTACCTATTGGAATTTTTTCCAAAGCCCATTCAAGGAACATCACGCTCAGAAACATCGTTACTAAAACCCAAATAGACGGCCAAAGTTTCCTGAAATGGTTGGTTGATTCTAAAGATACGGCCCAACATACTTCAAATAAACCAGCAATTATTAAATAAATCCAAGACATTTTTTACTGTTACTGACGTTTTTAAAAATATAGCTCTCGACTTTTTATTTAGGCAAAACTTTCCGACACACATCACTAAAACGGTATTTTTGACGCTTCACACAGAAATCGCATGAATGGTTTGGTTGCCGTGAACGCTTTAGCAGTGAAATCGATAAATGTATTTTGCTGCACGTCGGAATCGGTCAGATAAGCAACTGCAGCGAAATCGGTTCGCCGCAAATCTTCAATGCAAGGATGATCTACAGAAAAACCTAATGGGCATTTCTTCAAACTGTCCCCTTCAAGTGCGAAAAGCGGTTGGAATTTTTTGTCGTTTCGCACACGTTTCCACCGTGACGGGGATTCCACGATTGCTTCACGAACTTGTCGCAAAACGGCAGAATCGGGTCGCCACAAACCGACTGCCAGAAAACAACCGCCTGGTTCAAGGTGAACATAAAAACTAGGAGCGTGAACGTCTCGACCGAATTCGTGGCGAAACTGAATACCGACATTTGTTTTGTACGGTTCGTCTGCTCCATGAAATCGAGTGTCTCGGTAAACCCGCATCAATGAACCGCCGACTCGCCGATCAACGGCAGTGAAAAACTCCGAAATTTTTTTCAGACGTGGTCGAAACGCACGGATGAAAGCCAAACTCGGCTCGAGAACTTCTTTTTCATACCGCGATTTGTTTTGCTGGAACCATGCTCGGTTGT
>JBOFQC010000393.1:0-3250 GCA_051660725.1 Thermoguttaceae bacterium | reverse complement strand
ACTGTTATGCCACTTTGCTTTAGCTTTTGTATAACATTTTCTGTAAGTTTCCCGTAATTCAAGTCGAGCAGCTTGGTGTCAAGTTCACGGGCGGTGTTAATCAGCATGTCGGCAAGTTCGTCTTCGGTCCCTTTCCATTCTTCGCCCCAGAGCCACGCAACCGGCATGTGCGGATCAAGTTTGCGGATTTTTTTAACAGTTTCTTTTGAAAACGAAATTATCACGCATTGTTCGTGGATTCCCGCTTCGTTGATTTCATCCAGAACTTGCTGCTCAATCTCCGGCTCTTTGATTTCAATCACGAGAGTACATTTTTTTTGCCCTTCATTTGTTTTCACAGATGAATTTGCTTCTTTGAAAAACGCCAAGCATTCGCGAAAAGTCGGCACTTTTTCGCCGGCATATTTTTCGTTTTTCCACTTGCCAGCATCAAGTTTTTGGATTTCGTCAAGCGTAAGTGTAGCGGCAGGAATTTGTTTCGGCTTGCCGTCAACAACTTCAGCGGTGATATCAGTGGTTCGATTCAACGAGGCGTCATGGAGCAGGATTATTTTTCCGTCTTTTGTTGCCCGTAGATCGAATTCGCAGCCGTCAGCTTCGGCGTCAACAGCGGCACGACAAGAGGCCAGCGTGTTTTCCGGGGCAATAATCGAGTTTCCACGATGAGCGACTACTCGATTTTTGGGAATTTTTGGGTACGCTTCAGTCGAAAAGCAGTTGCTCGCAATGAACATGATATTTGCAGCGATTAGCAAAGACTTTATTTGCATGTCATACCTTTCCACGTAAATTTATTGACTGCGCGAAAAACTTGAACTGATTTGATAAATTTAAGTTCACGCGCCCCTTGACTTTTTTGACTGAGTTTTACTTCATTTTAAAAAGTCGAGGGTCTAATTATTTGACAACATCAGTAAGATGATACCATATGTTCTATACCGTAGCACGACATGGCGGAAACCTGACGTTCAGGTATAAGTAGCTTCGCGTGAAGTGTTCCGCCTCCCGTGATTTTGTTTGCTTAATCATTATTACATTCACAAATCCCGTGATTGAAAAATGTCAACTTAATGACGTTGTACAGTATATTATACTTTCTTTTAGTATACATTAATTCTGTTAAGAATCAATCGGCGAAGTCCGTGAATATCACGTTGTCACATTGCACCTAACGGTAAACAGAGCTCCATACCAATTCATAATAGTACTTATATTTTGTATGCCAGCAGTGACTAAAGGCGGTTAGCCAAGCTGCGGAATTAACCAAAGTAATCCTTGTAGGCGTATCTTGAAAAATGAATTTTTTGCTGTATAATCATGAATCTGAATTTTTAACCGTAGACTGGGATTGTTTTCGTGTGATTGAAACATCCCACCGCATGTCCTCGTAGCTCAATTGGATAGAGCGTCGGCCTCCGAAGCCGAAGGTTAGTGGTTCGAGTCCACCCGAGGATATTAGATAATGTCCTTAAAATACAACGCTTTGCGGTTGTTGTTTATTCTCAATTTTGGTTATTGTACTTGTCGGAAACCCCTATTATAGGGGTTTTTACGAGAAAGGTACGTACCATGCCAAAGTTGAACAACCGTCCCCCTAAGTATTGTAAGATGGGGAAATACGCCGTTGTCTATCTGCGCGATGAGAAAAAATATCTTGGAATTTACGGCTCTCCCGAATCTAAGGTCGCTTATTCTCGATTCTTAGCCGAGATGAAGGCGAACCCTGTTTTCCTGGCAAAAGAGGAGGAGAATGTCACGATCCGTGAACTGACCGCTGCGTTTCTTGCCATGTAAAAACAACAATTAACGTCACTGATTATGCCCATTACCGAGTCATCATCCTGGATTTTCTGGACAAACTCTATGGGGACAGCACGCCCATCAACGATTTTAAGCCAAGCTGCCTAAAGTTGGTGCGGGAGGAACTGATTGCATCACGTCGGTACTGTCGGAGGACCGTCAATCGTTACATTTTCCGCATCATATCCATCTTCGGATGGGGTGTAGAGAACGATTTAGTACCGGAAACTATATGGAGAGCATTAAATGCCGTTAAATCCCTGCCAAAAGGGTATCCCGATACGTTTGACCATGATGAGCGGGAACCTGTATCTGATGACACTATCCGAAAAACGCTTCCTTATATGCCCCAGACTCTACAAGCAATGGTGCAGTTACAACGGATTCTCGGTATGCGACCGAACGAAATTTTTAAGATGCGGGTCGGTGACATTGACACGACACGGAAAAACGGCTTGTGGTATTACATGCCGGGGTCATATAAGACCTCAAAATATGTGGGTAAAATTGTGTTCCATTTGGGTAAACCGGAACAGAAACTGATCGCCCCGTACCTAGAAGGAAAAACATCCGAACAGGCGGTATTCAGTCCCCGCACGGCAATGGGAGAACGAAATGTAATGCAACGTAATTCATCCTGTTCACCGTAACACCAGTTTTAAAACAACAACGATTCTCTATTTTTTCGTTCTTTACAGCAGCTTACATACAATGAAAAAGCTCGTTTTAATTGCGAACGAACAGATGGTGTCAAAGAATGATATTCAGGTGTTTTTTCTAGTCTAAAAATATAATCGTCAATAGGCGACGTGTGTATTTCGCAAATCGCGTTTGCTCTTTTTAAACGTGAAAGCATGTCACACTGTGTTCTTTCAGTAAAAGAATGTGTTTTCTGTAACCATCTGACGAATTTTTGATTGTCAATGTCAATCCACTGAATTTCTTTTTCAATATGGTGTTTCAGACAGCGCGCGACAAATTCAGCGAGTTTAACAGGCACGGCATTGCCAATCATTTGTTCCATTTCCGTTTTTGTACCGAGCCACTTAAAATCAGCAGGAAACGTCTGGATGAGTGCCCGCTCAAGAGTGGTCAAAGCACGAATAGATGGATTAAGTGCACAAGCATCATTTGGATTTCCAAGATAGCCGCGTGGTACTGGTCGATTCACGCCACGTATAGTTGGAGCTGGTTCATCAATTGAAAAAATAGCTCGACGGCAATAATTGCGAGGATGCCTATAATAAAAATCAAAATCCAGCGTGCAACCAAAATAATCCCGTAAAGTAGTCTCTGTTGTACCAATGTTTTCCCGAATGAAATCCAGTAGATAATCATCACAACATTGCATTGCACCTATACAAAAAAAACGTTTTCGTTTTGACGTTTCATGGTCTTGATCTTGTTGTTCAGCCCTTCCAATGGACCTGACGTCATTTTACAATAGTGA
>JBOFQC010000392.1:0-6635 GCA_051660725.1 Thermoguttaceae bacterium | reverse complement strand
TAAAAAGAACCCTGCTTTGATTTTCAACAATTATTGGGAAGTTATGAATGAATACCAAAGCCAAAATAAAATGGACGAGTTTTTTGACCTGTTCAAAAGTATGGACCAAGCGATTCTTGTGCAGAACATGCATTATTTGTCGGACGTAATTTCGAATTCATTCAATAACGAATCATCTTCGAAGCAGGCAATTGAATTTTTCGATTATCTTTGGAATCTCGAGAAAACCAACACGGCAAACCGTGACGCCATTCGCAATAACTTAATGAACGGAATGGTTTACCGACAAAATAAAGAGTTATACCCGTATTTCAAAGAGGTGCTTATAAATATAATCACACCCGTTGATAAGAAAAAACAGGCTTCTGTGCCGGGATTAAACGTGTATGCCAATTTCGAGAATCCACACAGCGTAAGGTCTTGGAGCAGTGACGGATACCGCTCGCTTTCGATTACATTTCTCAACACCGCAGGCGAGGAAAACTTTGAAAATATTTTGAACGAAACCAGAGAACTTGCCGCGTCACATGAAAAAATGGAAGACGCCCGCAACTGGAATCAGTACACTTACGCGAAAGTTCTTGAAGCAATGCTTTTGTTTAGGCAAAATAAATTTGAAGAAGGCAAACAAGTTATTCAGGATTTGGTAAATAATGACAAAACTGCACAAATACTTGATTCCTGCGGCTTGGCTATTGCGCAGGAATTGTTTTCATCAGACGATAAGGATTTAATTGATTTTGCAATTAAATTTCTCGAAAAATCGTTAAAAGAACATAATGGCGGTTTTGTTGAAACAATGTTAACCAAACGACTGGTTGCATTGTACTTGAAATCGAACACTCCCGAAAAGGGACGCGACAGAGCTGTTAAGATACTGGACGACTCGTTCCATTTCCTAAAAATGTGCGGAAACAACGATTACATTCAGGTGAATAACAATCACTACGGTTCATGGGAACTATGCAATTCGGCGGGAGCAATGATTACGTGTTTGAGTGACGCCGGATTCGCTGGTGACGCACTACGGATTTACAGAAATCGCTGCATGAATCAACCTTGGTTTACCGCTCGCGAAAATGGACAACGACAATACGAGATCAGGGAGTTGAAGCAAAAAATTGACGCCCTTAATGCGAAAATAACCGTTGAGGACATCGTGAACGCACCGGAAATGTTTATTACGCTACCAGTTGCTGACACCGCAAACGCTGCTGACACCACTAAAGTTGCCGCTGATAACGGACAAGGTAAAACAGCCGAATCCCAGGAAACTCAAAATGTAGTCATGTCCAATATTGATCTCATGACGTATTGCATACCGTTTACTGGACCGCTGGAGGATTTAGCCGGTCTGAAGCAGATGTTTGCTTCACTTGTAAGTGAAGAAGCAAAAACTTCCGCAGCCGTTATGCCAAAAATCGACCCGGCAAAACGTGCGTTGGTTTCCGATCTGATCGGTTCGAAACTCTTGTCGGCATTTAATGTTCTTGCTGAGCAGCAGCCGGAAAAATTCGAGATTATTAAAAGAGCAATTCAGGAACAAAAAGAAAAGTACCCGGAAGAGCCAACGTTTAAAATCGCAAATGCGTTCGTAGCAATTGCGGAAAATGACACCCCGGCACTACGTGACGCCATTGCGGAGTGCGCCGATTTCGTCAGCAAGGCCGAAAAGAATAAATTTTTCGGTGAGTCTGTAAATATCGGATTGTGGATGTTGGCGCGACATTGGTTTATGACAAATGAATCAACGCCTGAAGACGCAACTTTCAAACAGTGTGAAAAACTTACACAGTATTCGAGTAATTACATAACATTAAATAAAGCGGACAACGATTCTGATGTTGTACCTGATCAATCTGATTCCGCGATGATTTTTGCGTGGGACGTTCTGGCTTGCGCACCACCTGCATTTGCAAACGAACTGTACAGCAATATTGTTGACAGTACATTGAAAAACACGTTATTGGACAAGTCAAATAAATTGGTGTCATACTTTGAAGGAAGATATTACCCGATTATACAGCATTTCGAAAGTTTAATCGCAGCAGGTAGCGGCAAACGGGTTTTGTCGGTTTTTGAAAAAGTATTTGCATACCGTTCCTGGCCGCAATCTGTTGACGGCGTGATGGATTACCAAAAGTCGGTAAACCTACTCTTTGTGCTTGAGCGTTCACTTGACGCAATGAAAAAGAATGGTGATGATCCGTCACAGGTTTTCGAATGTTTGCTACAAACATTTTGGAACCCCGAGCAACTGGAAAAAGGTCCTTTCATAGCCGATTACGCTGACTTGGGAGGCCGTAACGGTTACTTCAAGTCGCCCGCTTTGGATGTAATTGATTGGGGAATCGCAGCTGAAGGAAAAGAAGCTCTCGAAAGTGCTTTTATCGACGAAGACCCAAGCTTCAAAAAAATCAGCCAAATTCAAGATGAATCAATTGCGATGCGTTGGAAAACAGTCGAACTTTACGCAATGCTCAGGACCAGGAATAAAGTGCAGGCGGAAAAACGTCTCGAGTACTTCATGACGAAGATCAAGGAAAACGAAGACGGTCAGGCCGCAAAGTTCGCTTTAATTGCCGTTGTACCGGCACTTGACGCTGAACGGGAAACGTCCAAACCGTTAATGGTCGGCGAAGTTGATCTTTTGCCGCTACTTGACGCCGCTTTACCGTTGTACACGAAAGGCGATTACCGGCGTTTTGCCTATTACGCGATTCGACAAAATTTTGCCGGTTTATGTGAACGTGGTGAAATTGCAACCGCAGTGCGTTGGGCCGAACTGCATAGAAAAATCGTCAATTCTGACGGGAGATTGGATCACCGCCGTTTTATGATTGACGAACAACTAGAAAAAGAAGCGTTCAAAGCGGTTGAAGATAATCGCCTTGCCGACGCCGTTGCGGTGCTGCGTTACTTCGCAAACGAACCGAAAGATTCGTTCAGATACCGCGATTTGACAGATTTGATAAGCGCGATTCAAACGAAAATCACGCCGCAAAACCAGACGCAAGACAAAATTTCAGCCGAAGAATTGTTCGGCGATTTGGATATTGAAGCGATTCAGAAGAAGCCGCAAAAGGTGAAAAATCCCGAATTTGACACGCCGCAAATTGCACGAGATTTCAACTTGCCCGTGTTGCCAAACGGCACGACTGTGTACCAGAACGATTTTGAGAAAGAGGTTGGTTCCGCTTGGTCGCATGATTTCCGTGACATTGACCCGATGCAAAAACGTACATATCTCGGCGAATTTTATAATGAAAACGTAACATTTACGTTAAATGATTTGCCGCAGCACCAGTTTATCCGAGTCAAGTTCGACTTGATAATTATTGGCGGAATTGACGGCTTGGTCGGATACAACAGCGGATTCGGCGCGGACATTTGGCGATTAGATATAGAAAATGAAAAAAATCGGCGTTTAATTGGAACAACTTTCTCGAACTTCCGTAAAGATGATTACAACCAGAAGCAAAGTTATCCGGACGATTACCCACTTGATTTCGGTTTTGAACCGTCTTGGTTTGAGCGTTTAAAAAGTGGTAATCTCTGGGACGACGCGCTGGAAACCGGATTTTATTACGGACGGGAAGGTGCCGTTGTCGAGAACAAGTACGGATACGAAAAAGACGCCGTTTACGCAATTGACATGATGATTCCGCACGATAAAACGGAGTTGGTTTTGAAATTTTCGACGCAATTCCAAGACGGCCCTTATGAACTTGGTGGGCTGAACATGTCGAATTGCGAATCTTGGGCAGTGGATAATTTCCGCGTTGAACTGCTGGACGAACCTTTAAACATGTCAGAAGAAGAAATGCAATCCTGCTTTTACGCATTAGTTGGAGGAGACGGAAACAAATCAGCGGCAGCGCGTTGGCATTTAACCGCCGCCGGAGACAAGGCTGTTGATTTTTTTGCCGCGAAGTATAATAATGATAAGGAGTTCCGCGACTACTTCAGTGCCAGAAATTTCCTCGGATTCAGGGTACGCAGAGTATTACAAATAATCGACACACCAAAATCACAAGAGTTACTTAAACAAGTACAAACCAATTAAAAATGACAACAGAAAAAGAAATCCGTGAGCGGCTGCAACTGTTTTGCGAAGACGTTCAAAAATTGGAAGCAGAAATCGGCAAAGTTCTGGTTGGCCAAAAGGAAGTGGTGCGTGGCACTGTAATCGCAATGATTGCAGGAGGGCACGTTTTATTGGAGGGGGTTCCCGGCCTCGGGAAAACGCTGCTTGTTCGAACACTTGCCGAAGCGGTTGAAGGAAGATTTTCGCGTATCCAGTTTACGCCAGACTTAATGCCAGCCGACCTGACGGGCACAAATATTATGGGTGAGACTCCGGAAGGGGGACGCCGTTTCGAGTTTCAAAAAGGACCGGTTTTCGCCAATATTGTTCTTGCAGACGAAATAAATCGTGCGACACCGAAAACGCAGGCCGCTCTTCTCGAAGCGATGCAAGAGCACTCAGTTACTGCTGGCGGTACGACACACAAACTTGAGGGATTGTTTTTTGTTCTGGCTACGCAAAACCCATTGGAAATGGAAGGAACGTATCCGTTACCGGAAGCGCAATTGGACCGATTCTTCAGTAAAATTCTCGTGCCGTTTCCGACAGCGGAAGAGCTGCTTGGCATTCTTGACCGGACAACGACAACGGCAGTGCCGAAAGTTGAGAACACTTTTCCGTCAAGCCGTATTCTCGAGATGGGCCAACTTGCACGTTCAGTGCCAATTGCCGACGAGATAAGCCGTTACGCAGTTGATTTAATTCTCGGTACACATCCCGACACGCCCAAAGCACCGGCTTACGTCCGAAAGTATGTCCGATTCGGTGCCAGTCCACGTGGTGCGCAAGCGGTGCTGTTGGGAGCGAAAATCAACGCGATTCTTGACGGACGGTTTAACGTCGCCCGAGAAGACTTGAAATTCGTTGCTCCAATGGTTTTACGACACCGAATCATTTTGAATTTTGAAGGCCAGGCGGAAAATATTTCAACTGACCAAGTCGTACACGATTTGCTCAAAGGAAACTAACTGTTTTCTATGCCGGAGAAAGTATATACCCGCCAACTTACGTTGGCGGCTCGCTGGTGTCTGATGTCTAACGTCTGAAGTCTAAAGTCTAACGTCTAAAATAAAATAACTAATGTTTGATTCAGAGTTTATGAAAAAGCTGGAATACCTTTCTTTGGTATCCAGACGTATTTTTCGCGGGCAGCTTTTGGCGCAAAAACGTACCCGGCAAATGGGAGGTGGTGTCGAGTTTGCAGATCACCGCGATTATGCTCCCGGCGACGACTTGCGGTATCTCGACTGGAACGTGTTTGCTCGTTTCGAGAGTCAGCTTATAAAGCGGTTTGAGGAAGAGGAGGATTTACACGTTTATTTCTTTCTTGATTGTTCTAAGAGTATGGCATTTGGGACGCCGAACAAATTCGATTATGCGAAACAAATAGTGGCGGCATTGGCTTACATTGCGCTTGCCGACTTGGATAGAATAAGCGTTGTCGCTTTCGATTCGAAAATTCGCGACGTATTTCCACTGATTCGGGGCAAGCAGCACATTTTGAGTCTGCTTCGTTTCCTTGAAAAATGCGAAACCAGCGGTGAAACAACTGATTTGCAGAATGTCGTCGGTGATTTTGTTCACCGCAAACAGCGTACCGGTCTCGCAGTTGTTGTAAGTGATCTTTTTGACCCGAACGGGTATCAAAAAGGGGTCGATTCGTTGAGGTACAGACATTACGAACCGAACATAATACAGGTACACGACTTACGTGAAGCTGAGCCGCAGTTGCGAGGCGACTTGGAACTGATAGATATTGAAGGGGGCGGTGCCAGAAACGTTACAATCAGCGAAACGATTTTGCGCAGGTACAAAAAAAAGTTCGCCGAATTTTTAGACGAGATAAAGCATTATTGCGTCGGATACGGTCTCAATTGCACGATTTCACAAACTTCAATTCCGTTTGACGAACTGATCCTACGTATGATGCGAGAGTCAGCGGCGGTTTGCTAAAAACTCTGTATAAAAATAATGGAATTACTAAATCCAATTGCGGGATGGCTTGCACTGCTTGCTATTCCGGTCATACTTTTTTACATTTTGAAAGTCCGGTTACGACGTGAGCCGGTCTCGACAATGCTATTTTGGCACCAGGTTTTCGAGGAGCGGCGTTCACGTTCTTTTTGGCGTCGTTTGCGGCACATAATTTCGCTTTTACTTAGTTTGCTTTTTTTAGCAATTCTTATAAGCGCGGTGCTGAACCCGGTTTTTCACAGAATTGACGCGATAAAAACGGTCATTATTTTCGACCACTCTGCCAGCATGAACGCAATTGGTCCGTCTGGAAAAACGAGACTTGAAGAAGCGAAAAAAGAGCTGCTCGGCTTACTTTCCGTTTCCGGCGTGCAACAACAAACGGCAATAATTGCCGTTGGAGCGGAACCTAAAGTAATTGTGGGGTTTACGAACCATTTGGGGACTCTCCGCAAGGCTGTTAATTCGATTACCGGAACCGATTCGGCGACTGATTTGGAGTCCGCAATTAAACTTGCACAACTGCTTATTCGGGGTGAGCCGAACTCAAGAATATTCGTTTTCACAGACGGCG
>JBOFQC010000391.1:0-2030 GCA_051660725.1 Thermoguttaceae bacterium | reverse complement strand
AATTATTAACGATATTAAATGTACTTTTGAAAACGAAAACTTGTTGGCGGACGCAGTGTGCTGTCGCCGAAAAAATTTAACTAAAATTTGTGAAAAAATGCTTTTTGCACTTGACTTTTAACACAGTCGCTACTAACATATAACTGAGCGAATACAGGCCATTCATTTCTTGCTTCGCTTGCTGCCGTGATTAACAAGAACAGTTGCAGACACATGAACACCCGCATTTGCAACTACAAACACAGTTACTGTAACTACTGGCTGTCGTCTGCTGGCGTACAGACGCGCCACCCTCAACAAAATTGGTAGAGGTAATGTGCGAGTTTGCGGTATCAAGATTAGTCATAAATCTTTCTCCTTTAGTGCGATATGCTGAGGATAGGTAACCGATAAACAAATGTCGGACAAGTCGAGTTCAGGCATTAAACGAAAATTGAAAACAGGAGTGAGCTACGAAACTCGAAAAATGGACGAAAGTGAGGTAGGATGAAATCCTGTGCCTGTAATACTCTCGAAAAAATCTTGACGCACCGTCAACCCAGTACCCAAATCAATATGGTTATTCAGCGTTCTGCGCTTCTGTATTTTGTATTGTGCGATATCTTCAATTTGTTTTTTGCAATGGTTAGCACCTTCCCCTCGCCCCTGTAAAAACACGCTGCGTGCGTGGTAGTAATCACAAAGTTGCTGCGTGTTATAGATTTGGTCTGACGAGAGCTTTGCACTTTGGATGCCATCAAACTTTTCCACGCCTTCAAAAATAACAGTTGCGGGTAAAGAATCGCTCAAAAGCACTTCTTTTTCGGGCAAGCGAATCAATTCACCTTGCTTCAATGGAGTTTTAGGGTAGGGAAAGATCAACCGAGGGAATATAGTACTTACAAGTGATATCGGGTAATTGGATAGTTTCACATCTTCTTCCGAAGATATTTCACGTCCATTTTTATCGATGGAAAGAAACAAATCACCCTTGCAAACAACCGCGAAGCTGCCCTTTTCAAGATGCGTGATCTCTATTTTTTCAATAAGTTGCGAGTTACCATCTGTTTCAATTGCCATTGTGGTGCTGGACTTTGTGCGAGCATCTTCTTTTGCTACAGACTGGCTAATTTTCAAGCCGGTTTTTTGGCTCGCTTCAGTGTCAATGAGGCACTGCCGTCTTTCCCTTTTGTCTACCGATACTCTAACAATACGGTTATCAATAGATATTGTCCCCTCCATAATCTCGAAAAAGCCCAAGTTACCAACCGTGCATTCGTGCGGTGAGGAAACACTTCCGAGGATTGTCGTCAATAGATTTTGGAACTTCCAATTTCGTGGTCCCTTCAAATCGGAACGTAACTCCACAGAGTCAATGCCATCGACTCTTTCAAAAGAGGTGTTAAATCTATTATAGTTGGCCTTCCAGTCTTCAAAAAAAACACGACGGACAGAATCTTGGTATACAGGAGGAACATTGTGCGTAGTTACCTTCTGATTCTTTCGCAACGCGTGCATTACGAAAGGACCCGCAGCCAGTCCGCCAATGATAGTGCCAAGTGCAAGACGATGTGTAATTTTAGCGTCCATGATTCGCTCCTTTCTAAAAAAACGACCGTACTTTCGATTAAAAAACCACCAATGTAACCGACTTCATCCCTCATTTTAACAATAGCAACAATAACAACAACAAGGGGGGGCGGCGGTGGATTTTTTTGAAAAAAATGAAAAGACTGCAATTTTTGCTCGTCATAATCGCTATAAAATCGCTCCCGTTGGTCGTTACATTTTTGATACGATTTGTTTTTCGTAACGATTGTAACGTAAATGCCGACCGCAGCGCAGCTGCTGGGATGCTAATGCGGTGCAGCGTGCAACGCTTCCGGCGACGATTGGCTCGGTTGGAAGAATCGCGTTTATAAACTCGGCAAAGGCATTTTGGAGGTCTTTTAGAGAGATTTTTCGTAAAATACGAGCGAAAGTGATGGCGTGTGGAATTTTTCTTTTCCCTTTCTTGTCCTTAAATTCGAGGTGTTGACGGAGTTTTGAGA
>JBOFQC010000390.1:0-3114 GCA_051660725.1 Thermoguttaceae bacterium | reverse complement strand
ACTCGTATAATGTAAAACGCGGATCAAAGATCAGCGAAAAACACAAATGCCAAATATACATTTGGCACATTTACTGCATATATTTAAACACACGGCAAACCGCAGCAACCCGGAAAAACAATTCGGGCAGACTAATCTTTACGGTGACGGATTTTTGAACGCATACGTCGTTTTTTTCGTCCAAGTTTCCTTCTACCTTTTCCGGTTTTTTTGGTTCCCACGCTTTAAGCTCCTGAGAAAATTAGTACACTGCCAAATGCAAATTTGTCTTAATGTGTTTAACCGCTGATATTAGCGATTCTAAACCTCACAAATTTAATTTTTGTAGTGTAGTAGTTTGTTGTGATTTATGAATACATACTGTCTCTATACCGCGAGCAAGCGGCAAAAGACAGGGGGTGTAGTATACACGTTTTCCACCCCGCTGTGAAGCGGGGGGAGAGGTCTTATTCGATTACTTTGATGCGAATGTTTTTAACTTCGACTTTCATTGGCGGTCCGACGTGCGCTTGAATCGCCAAGATTCCTTCGTCACGGCGTTCTTTTGTATCTTCGTCGACGAGAACGCTCATCATGCTGCCGTTGATTTTATTAACGATTACGAACCCGTCTGCGGTAATTTCGTATTCGTTCCATTCTTCGACTTTGATTTTTTCTTTCAGTTCTTCGTTTGAAGCGTAACGAACGACTTCTTTCGGTTGGTGGTTATCGCCGATTATTGAAACCTGGCCGCGATGCGCCAGTATTCCTCGGTAATTCTCGCCGTAAACAATACCGGTGTAGTTGTTATCGCCGTCAAAATCCGCTTGATATCCGGCAACCCGGTACGGCTTGTCCCCATCCATTACCCAGGAGCGAACCTGCATACCGGAATTTCCCCCTTTGGTTAAACGGTAATCGAATTTGAGTACGAAATTTTTAAACTTTTTATCTTTGAGAATCAAAAAAGTATTGTAATCAATTTTTTTCGGTCCTTCCGCTTCTGTCTGACCGACGATACAGCCATTTTCCACTTTCCAGATATTTTTGTCACCTTCCCAGCCGGCGAGGTCTTTACCGTTGAAGAGCGGCACAAAGCCTTCGCTGTCCGGCTTTGGCGCATCTGCGGCAGATGTCAATGAGCAAAATAAAGCAATAAAAATGAGGGAAAATACGCGTAGAAAATACCTAGACATAAAATTTCTCCGATGTTTTTCTTGTTGAATGGAATCTCGTCTTTCGTCTGGTTTATCTTCGCCAAACGGAAATTCCTCCAAAATAAAAATAACCAATACACGGTATTTTATCCTTAACCTTTGCGAAAAGCAATCCTTGTGGGCAATGAAAATGGCCTAACCGGAAAAAGCATCTTGATTTTGTGTGCTTACAGAATATAATAATGAATGCGGAGTTTTGTACCAAAATTTAAACGCATAAGCATTGCAAAGCTTTTCTGTAACCGTTCACTGTAGAATTTAGGAGTTAGGAGATAGGAGTCAGGATATATAGTAAAAGAGGCCATATTTCACACATTTTGCCGACCGAAATAGCCGACGAAAATTTAACCGTGATTTTCGACCACCTTGGCTATTTGAGAAAAAATGTTTCGTTTATGAAAAATACGAAAAAGTCCTGAAAGCAAGGGAAATTTCCTCCTAACTTCTACCTCCTGATTTCTAACTCCATAAAAACCGTGAACGGTTATGCTTTTCTTAACGGGTTACATGACCTGTAAAATATAGTACAAACGAAAGTTTTTTTCACCATTTTCGGAGTTCATTTTAATGTCGGATGCAAGCTCAATTGCCGAACGGTATGTAAAGAAGAAAAAAGATTATGAAATTGATAAGCTCTTCCGCGCACTAGTCAAACTTCAAGGTAGTGACTTGCACTTAAAGGTGGACCGTCCGCCTTATGTGCGTGTAAAAGGTGAGTTGCGCCCACTTGACCGCGGTCCAATTGACGCCGAAGAAATGACCCGCATGATCCTCGCCATTATGGACGAGCGAAATCGCCGAATTCTTAACGAAACAGGGGGTGCCGACTTTGCGCACATGTGCGAAGTTGACGGCGTAAAATGGCGTTTTCGTGTAAACGTACTTCAGCAGATGGGGCACCTCGGGATGGTTGCTCGTCGTATTAACAATTTTATTCCGGACTTGGAAAAGTTGCACCTCCCGTCGTCTCTTTACGACTTATGCAAGCACTCGCAAGGTATGATTCTCTTGGCCGGAGTCACCGGTAGCGGTAAAAGTACGACAATTGCGTCGATGTTGAACTGGGTTAACCGCAATTACCGCAAGCATATTTTAACGCTCGAAGACCCAATCGAGTTCATGTTCACCGAGGAAAAGTGTCTCATTAACCAACGTGAGATTGGCCAAGACGTGGTTGACTTTTCAATTGGCATGAAACACGCAGTTCGTGAAGACCCGGACGTTATGCTCGTCGGTGAGATGCGTGACCGTGAAACATTCGAAACCGCTATTCACGCAGCGGAAACAGGCCACTTGGTGTTCGGAACAATTCACGCATCCAGTGCGGCAAGTACGATTGGTCGTATTCTCGACCTTTTTCCCAGTGCCATGCACAAAGCGATTCGAAGCGCCCTTGTGTTTAACATGAAAGGGATCGTCGCGCAAAAATTGCTCCCGTCAATTCTGGAAGGGACGCAACGTGTGCCAACGGTTGAAATTCTTATTTTCAACTCGACGGTTCGCAAGCTCGTGCTGGAAGAAAAAGATGAAAAACTCGGCGACGCAATCAGAATTGGCGTTCAAGAAGGCATGATGGATTTTACAATGAGCCTGAAACAGCTGGTTCAAGCGAAAAAAATTGACCGCGCAACCGCATTTGAGGTCGCTCCAAACGTGGAATCGTTGAAAATGGCTCTTAAAGGTATCGAAGTTAAAGAACCAGGAATATTATAATAAGACAGTTGGTTTACACACACCAATACAAATGAACAAATACAGTATTTTTTTATTAATATTCGTTTTAGTTTTGTTTCTGCACAACACAACGTCGTTTGTTTTCAGCCAGACACTTACAGAAGTGTCTGGCACAATGGCTGTGCAGCAGGACATGCAAGGAAAAAGCGCCGGAGCTTCTACTCCGGCCCCGGCTGCCGCTGGA
>JBOFQC010000389.1:0-1940 GCA_051660725.1 Thermoguttaceae bacterium | reverse complement strand
CTCTGCTGTGGTGCCATTACCATTTTCGATTTGTTCAACAATTTTCATAAGCTGTTCGCCAAGAAAAATTGAAATTATCGCTGGTGGTGCTTCATTTGCTCCGAGCCGATGATCGTTTCCCGCACATGCGGTTGAAGTTCGTAAAATATCGCCGTGAAAATTTATTGCGCGAATAATACCACATAAGACCGTTAGAAAAATCGCGTTTTGATGCGGATCGCTACCAGGCTCAAGCAGGTTACGATCACCGTAAGCAATCGACCAGTTATTATGTTTACCGGAACCATTGACACCAGAAAAAGGTTTTTCGTGAAGCAAACACACAAATCCATTTCGTTCAGCTGTTTGGCGTAAAACTTCCATTAGCAGCATGTTGTGGTCAATTGCCAAATTCATTTCCTCGAATAATGGCGCGATCTCAAACTGTGCTGGAGCAACTTCGTTATGCCTTGTTTTAGCCGGAATTCCCAGTCTCCAAAGCTCGTTTTCAACTTCACTCATGAATTGCAGTACCCGTTGTTTGATGGAACCGAAATAGTGGTCTTCAAGTTGTTGATGCTTTGCAGGCGCGTTACCAAACAGGGTTCTTCCACACTGAATCAGATCAGGCCGATTCAAATAAAATTGTTTGTCAATTAAAAAGTATTCCTGTTCGGGACCAAGCGTAATTGTTACCGGCGCTTTTGGCTGACCAAATGCTTTCATTAATCGTAAAACCGATTTTTTCAACGCTTGAATCGAACGGAGCAGTGGTGTCTTCTTGTCCAGTGCTTCTCCTGTGTAGGAAAAAAATGTAGTCGGAATACAAAGAGTGGCACCATTTGTGTGTCGTTTGATAAATGCTGGACTATTTGGGTCCCAAGCCGTATAACCACGAGCCTCAAATGTGGAACGAAGCCCTCCTGAAGGGAAACTTGAGGCGTCAGGTTCGCCAACAATTAAATTTTTACCGGAAAATTTAGCAATTGCCTGATGGTCTGCGGTCATGTCAAGGAACGCATCATGTTTTTCAGCTGTTCCACCTGTCATTGGCTGAAACCAATGCGTGAAGTGGGTGGCACCTCGCTCAAGAGCCCAAATCTTCATTGCATGTGCAATGTCGCCAGCAATTTCTGAGTCAAGGGGAAGACCGTTTCCAAGTGTCGTCAAAAGTTTACGTGCTGTTCGCTCCGGTAAATACTTTTGCATGACAGACGAGCTGAAAACATCGCACCCGAAAAATTCAAATTCTACCGGTTTAGCTGAATAAGTACATGCTTTGTGATTTGAAGTTGAATCTGTTTCAAAAGCGGACGTTTCAATATTATTCCGGAGAATTATTTCTGCTTGATTACTTTTCATTGCAATTTGTACTAAGTTAGTCCGCTTAATGAAAAACGGAATGATGAGTTTAGATTGACGTTGTATTTTGAGCTCGAAAAGCTTAGCCGTTATGGGTTTATACCGGAGCCCGGTATGGGCGGTACGCTTCGCGTGAAGTGTTCCGCCTCCCGTTGATCGGCTCTTCTCCCGATTTTTTCAATGTTTGGTGCTGGTTATCTTCAACTTACCCTAAATTGGAAAACATGTAGCTCTTGCCGAGCGACAGTATATTACACCCCATGCAAATACACCTTATGCAAAAACCGTGCCAATCATAAACGTGCTATTTTTGTGGGAAACGAGTAAAAATCTTTACAAAATTGTAAAAAAACCTTCTTTTCGTTTTACATTTATGTAAAACATCGTGTTAAAAAATTAAGACTGTCTGCTTTTCACATTGAAAAACAAGGCTGCTTTCGATTGGCATGGAATTTGCATATAGTGTCTTGTAAGTTCACGAAACGCGATCAGAAAATGCACATATTCGGAGTAAAGAAATGCAAAAAGCAACGAATTTTTCAAGTTCACATAGCCAAGACCAAAAAATTAGTGGGTTGTATAATCCCGACTACGAACAT
>JBOFQC010000388.1:0-3711 GCA_051660725.1 Thermoguttaceae bacterium | reverse complement strand
CAGTAAAGATTACGAAGGTAGTCCGGACAGCAGTGTGGCGATGATTTATATTTCGATGATTCAAAAAATGGCTTCCCGCCTTGAAAAACTCGGACTCTGAGAGTTTAGGGACTGCTTCTAAACACGCTCTTCCTTCGCCTGCCGACTCTCACCGGAAATTGCTTACCAGCTGACACATACGACGAAACTGTAGGTAATATTCCCGACAGCGAGGAACATTTTGCCACAAACGGAAACGAGTTGCATGTCACCCCGAAAGAAAAAATTTCTGAAGCCCAAAAAACGCCTCAAAACGCGGATTTTTTAAGCGAAAAAAGTTTTTTGCGGGATGGAAAACACAGGCAAATCCGAAAAAGTTCCAATATTTTTTGAGAATCACAAAAATCTGCTTGCTATATTCGTGAGAATTGTTATAAACAAACCTAATTGGAGGTTACTTTCTGGATTTTTTCATATTTCTTACCCAAAGGGATGCCATTATGAGCAGTTTTCTAGAAAAAATCGCGTTGTAGTGGATGTTTCTTACAGAAAAACATGAAAAAAACACCGCTAAAAAAGAGAGAAACAAGCCGAAAAGGTCGCGGTTTCTGTACCACGAACCTCTCGAAGAAAGACTTCTGGTGTCAGCTTCAATATTAGGTCTAGCTGCTGGTGCTGCAATGGCCGGGAACCATGACACCACCACAACTGACACCACGCAAACTTCTGAGTACCGAAATTACATGACCAGCAGCACTGATCTTGATGCGTTGTCCGATATTCATCTTGACTCCCTCTCGGCCCAGCTCGGAACAGTTGAAACCGAAGAATCGACTGACGAAAATATCTTCACGTCAAGAACAAACGACACAACTCCTGAAATCACAAGCAATTTCAATACAGAAAGCAGTGTCGATCTGACGCAGAAATTTGGTGACGACTTGCTCTTAGCGGGAATTTTTACGCAGATAATGGCTTTTAACGAGTTGCAATTGCAGTCGGCAAGTTTTGATGCCGTATCATTCGATTCGAATTATTACTCAGAAGTTGGGTTGCAGCCAACAGCCGGTACTGTGTCAAGTGAGGACAATAATGATTTAAATGAGGCCTTGCACAGTCCGCAAAGCCTTGAATTTTACGGCTACTCGTCAATTGCAGATGATATTAATGAAAACAACGGCGGCAATGGACCCCAAATGGCTTTTGGATGTGGGTGTGGAAGGATGTGGTACAATAGCTCCTTGTATTTCCTACCTTAACATAACAGGGAGTGGAGCTACATTAAGTTATGCCAACTGTTGTGGAATTTCCCCTGATTTTAAATATATTGGCAAAACTTTTTTACACAATGGGTAACTCGTTTTTTGTTTCTTGGAGTGATACAAGTAATAATCCGGGCTGGACTAGCAGAATAGTGGTAACTAATGATCCCAATGGTTATTTAGTTCGCGGAACCGGTTTATCTTCCAACACGTTTACATGGAAATACCAGATGGTTACACAAAATCCCAAGTTCAAAACAAGTTTACATTAGAGTTTAAGGTTACGAATATTTTAGGAGCTACGGACACCGTTACCGCCTATGTCCATTTCGGTTGGGCAGAAGTGCAAACCTGTTTTGCGGGTAAAATTATTCCAAGCCAGATTAAAGTAAATGGAAACAAAAGTGACCAAACGCAATCGAACTCTGTTACAGTGGGACAGGAAGTACATTCAAAGGTTGTGTATGACAATTCATTCTCACCTATCGCAAATTCGTACAATGGTAAATACTACTCTTGGTCAACCCCAACTGGTGGTATGTATGTTAAGGATTATATTTCGAATGTAATTGAAGGTCGCGCTGTTTATCATACTGTTGCTGACTATGGTGAACGGGTTATGCAACTACCGTACTTCCGACGTGGACGGGACGTCTTAATAAATTTTAATAAAAGAATTTGGCTACACCTCCTGAACTCGTCTGTAAAAAAAAAAGAGTTCGGGGGTAATCATGCAAATTTTCAACTAATCTATAACCCACATTTACTCAAATGAAAATAACACCATTATTCCTAATCGCGTTTTTGGCTTTTGTTGTTTGTGAGAACTCACTTGGTGCTATACCAAAGACATTTGAAACTTATCCTCAGATTCTCCGGGGAGGGGGAGATTGCATTGAAAAGATTGATGATATTGATATTGGTCCGCTACCCGATTATGCGAGAATATCTAATTATATAGATGAAAATAAAGAAAATGATTGGTCTAAACAACAACTCAGAATGACCGTCAATGCACAAGAGTACGACTTGAATGAACCAATTTTTGCCAGATTGTTTTTGAAAAACGTGTCTGATACTAATCTGCTTTATTATTTTGACCCTATTGTTTTAGGTAGTAATATCACTTTGTCAATCGTCCATGAAGATGGAAAACCTTTTGAAAAAATTACCAAAGGAGCGGGACTTTGTAGTCCCTACCATCCATACTATATTAAGTACGAGCCAAAATTGTACAATTTCTTGCGGCCCGGTCGAGAGACACAAATTTATCGACTTGGTGAATATACCCAGTCACTTGATAAAATGTATCGTCTAAATCGGCCAGGTAAATATACTGTTACGGCATCGTATATTTATGGTGCCCAATCTCCTGTTTTTAACGCGGATAATGAAGAAAGTGGCGAGACGAGAAATAGTGTAACAATCACGGCTGAACCTGTAGAGTTTGTAATTCGCAACAAAAAATACATGGTTCCTTCATATAGTCCTCTACCTAAAGATGAATGGGGAAACAACTATTTTCATGATACAAGATTTAGGATGATTTTCAATACTGAAGAAAAGCAATCTCATTTGACGAAGGAATCCGCGATAGACATAATATTATTCACCGTCGAAAAAAATTATTATGGTGGTAGGATTCCCGCACTCGAAAAGGTGCCAAATAACAGTTTACAACTTACTCTTACGACACCGGAAGGGAAGAAAATTACCGAAGCCATAATTGGTGACACCGAAAAAATGGTCGATTTGAAAGGCGGTATCATTCGTTTAAGCGATATTTTCGACCTGTCCAAGCCAGGAAAATACAGGGTATGTGGTCAACTCGACAGTATTAAAGAAGGTCAGCGATTCGTCCCGCCCCTGCAAACGAACGATCTGGAGTTTGAAATTGAGTAGTACTTATACATCCATCATCGTTGGGGTTGACCGCCCTGAATTTCATGAGCAATTTCATAGGGCGGTTGAGCTTCACCGACAAAAAAATATGCCGAAGCGGGAAAGATTTACCGGGAAATTCTCAAGGGAGCCCCCGATTACACTGATGCTTTACATAATCTAATCGATGTTTACGTTCACGAATCCAAGTTTCTCGAAGCACTACCGCTCGGTGAAAAGTTTGCGTCTATATTGCCTGAAAGTGCCGATGTAATGCACATGCTTGGCTGGATTTACGGCGAATGTAATACATTGCAGAAGCGAAAAAATATTTCAGAAAAGCTGCCTCACTGCCTAATGGAAAACCTGTCTGGCAGCGGAAGCATCTTGCATTTTGTCCCGTTTTCTTTGCGAACGAAGACGAAATAGAATTATATTGGGCCACCCTAATACTACAGCGCAATGACTAAGTCCATTTACATCGGTGAATGTTGTGTAGGTCAATGCCACGATGGGCGATTGACTTACGTTTGGTTCGGCTATGGCAGTATGTGGCCAAGGCGTTTCGCTCTCGATAATATTCGTTCAC
>JBOFQC010000387.1:0-4256 GCA_051660725.1 Thermoguttaceae bacterium | reverse complement strand
ATTTGTGATAACTCTGGTGTACCAACGGTTTCCGACGCCGAGTTAGAAATGTCATTACAGAAACTCGCTGAAAAATTCGCAGAAGAAAATGTCAGGCCAATGGTCAAGTTAAGCTCACACGAATACTTGAATGAACGTGTAAGTACTCTCGCGGATGATGTGATTCAGGCCGCTGCAAAAGTCCCACTAATTTTGCTTGCGATTTCGTCTTTCGGGATGATGGGCACGGTTGCAGCGTCAATTCGCACCAGACGTTTCGAACTAGGTGTTCTTCGGTGTCTGGGTGTCACACGGTTCGGACTGGTACGATTAATTCTTGCCGAAGCGATTTTAATTTCGTTGGCGGCAATAATTGTCAGTGTCAGTTTCGGTGTCATTGGTGCATGGTGTTTTATTGGTCTGATGCGGTATATCAGCGGTTTCGGAGGATTCGTTTCACCGCTAGTCATTCCATATTTTTGGCTTTCGTTTGGCCTATTTACGGCACTTTTTTTGTGTATGCTCGCAGCAATTTCTCCTGCTGTAATTGTTGGACGTACTGAGCCAACAAAACTTCTTCGTGAGTAGGAAGGTGACGAAGAAACTGTCACTGAACTTGCAAACGCTTAAAAAAAAGCGTTTGCAATAAGTTTGAGGCTGTAAAAAAAGTGGGTTATGCTACAATCATTGTTTCGATTTTCCACAATCACGACAATGGAGTGTCTCATGCCCACAAGCCAGTACTCCACAAATATATCAGACAGTCAATGGAAAAAAATTAAAAAACACTTACCAAAACAAAAAAATTGACAAGAAAGACAGTTGCTGCCGCTCAGGCGTGAATCGGTTGGCTCTGTTCCCGAATGTTTCAATGTTTGGTACTCATTATCTTTAGCTTGCCCAATATTTAAAAGACAGGCAATTTATGCCGAGCTACAGTTAGTTTGCCAATTAATGTCAATTCCTTTCGGCCTTGTCGTCTATTAGTTTATTGAAAGTGCTGGACGTGAAGCCGGCTTTTTCGTCGGTTTTTGCGCCCAAATCTTCTATTTTTTCTGAGGAATCCAAGTTTTCAGCCGTTGTCTGGCAAATACGTTCCGAATCAGGAAAATCCGCGTCGTCGAAATCTTCTGATTCAACGTCAAATCCGAGATTGGTCGGTTCGATTCCAATGAAACGGAGGTATTCACTCTCTTTTTCACGCATGATTACCCGGTCTTCTTCTTCGATATCGTCGTAACCGATCAGGTGCAGAAGTCCGTGAATCACGTAAAGAACGGTTTCTTCTTCACGGCCCCAACCGAATTTTGGGCCCCTTTGATTTGCCATTTCGACACTGACGATTACTTCGCCTTCAAGCAGACCGGAATCAGCGTCCGATTCGACCTGAAAACTGATCACGTCGGTTGGGTAATCGTGGCTTAAAAAGTTCTGGTTAAGTTCGTGAATTGTTTCGTTGTCGGTTAAAACGACTCCGACCCGTCCCCGAACCACATTTGCGTCGGCCAGAATTTTTTCGCAAACCGTTTGAATTTGCGATTTATTCACGGAAAACTCTTCCTGCTCGTCGAGAATCTCGAGAAATAGAGAGGAAAACGATTCGCCTTGGCTTTCCAACTCATCATTATCTGAATCGTCCAAATTGTCGGATTCGCACAGATTGTCAGATTCGTCGTGGATGTTATAATCGCTGTCAAAATCTGCGTTTTCTAATTCGTCAACCATGTTAAGCTCAAGTGGTATTGAAGATGGGATTGAAATTGCCAAGAAACTACTTTTTGTCAAGAAAAGACATCCGCGAATTATACTGTCCCCAGGCACAAATTGCATATTTTCGCATGTTGGATAAGCAGAAAACAGCAGCACCAAACATTTAAAAACTCGGTAAACCGCGCCGACCAATTCACGTCTGGACGGCGGCCCCGAAAGGCGGAACACTTCACGCGAAGCGCAACACCACAGCCGGGCTCCGGTATATTTCTGTCAGATTTTAATATAAAAATTAATAAAAGGCAAGTATACAACACTAAACGTAAAAAGCAATGTGGAAACTTTACGCAGTTCTTTCGGCTTTTTTCGCAGCACTGGTTGCGATTTTGGCAAAAATCGGTATTCAAGGAATCGATTCGAACCTCGCAACTGCGATTCGGACGGCTGTAATATTGTGTATTACCTGGGGAATTGTTTTCTGCACAGTGCCTCTTTCGAGTATAAAGCAACTAACAGCTAAGAATTGGACGTTTTTGATACTTTCCGGTATTGCGACTGGCCTTTCCTGGATGTTTTACTTCAAGGCACTTCAGGAAGGGGACGCATCCAAAGTAGTCCCGATTGATAAGATGAGCGTTGCAATTACAATACTGTTGGCGTTCCTGATCTTACGAGAAAGCGTAAGTTTCAATGTTATTCTCGGAGGTGCGTTAATCGTGTCAGGTTCACTTGTTATGCTCTGGAAATAAAATAGTATAATACTACTGAGTACCAGTTAAATTTTGCGTGAATTTCAATTTATTCAGGCTCAAGGCTTCAGCAGGAAAAATATTTGCAGCCGTGTATCACAAGGTAGGCGACTTTCTCCGAAAGTCGCTCCAGTTTCGGAGAAACTGGACTACCTATACAAAAACACCGCAAATTTATCCTGATGCACAGTAGTGCCTTGTAAATATTTATTTTTGGTGACAGGTAAGAAGAAAGAAATAAACTTTAGGAGAAATTATGGCTGGTCATTCACACTGGGCTGGAATTAAGCACAAAAAAGCACTTGTTGACGCGAAAAGAGGAAAATTGTGGAGCAAGTTAGCCAAAGCGATTATCGTGGCGGCCAAGTTAGGGGGCGGCGACCCCGACTCGAATATACGGCTCAGGGCTGCAATTGACGAAGCGAAAGCGGTTAGTCTTCCGAAAGACAACATAATGCGTGCGATTAAACGCGGCACTGGTGAAGGAGGCTCCGAACAATACGACGAAGTTGTGTATGAAGGGTACGGACCGGCGGGCGTTGCCGTTTTGTGTGAAGGTTTGACCGATAACCGTAACCGAACCGCTCCTGAAATCAAGAAAATTTTTGAGGTTTTCGGCGGAAAACTCGGCGCTTCCGGCTGTGTCGCTTGGAATTTCGAGAAAAAGGGTATGTTCCTGATTCCGGCAAGTGCGGCTTCAGAAGAAAAGCTAATGGATTTGGCTGCGGAAGCTGGAGCCGACGACGTTATTGACACCGGAGACGGGCAATTCGAAATTACATGCACACCGGACGCTTATCACACAGTTTCACAAGCACTCGAAGCGGCTGGAATCACACCGGAAGCGACGCAACTTTCGCTTATTCCGAAAGACACCGCAAAAGTCGAAGACATCGAAACGGCGGAACAAATTCTGAAATTGATTGAAGCACTTGATGAACACGACGACATCCAATCGGTTTCGTCGAACTACAGCATACCGGAAGATATAATGGAACAGTTGGAGTAAAATTCCGCATTAATAAAATAACGGTTTTTCCCGGGGACTTCGTTACACTTCGTCCCCGGCTCTTTTTGCGACTCTTTTTTTAGTTTTTAAGAAACGTATCGTGTTACGACACAAATTCTTTGCAGGGGTGGAAATTAAATCTGCCTGAATATACAATAATCTTAATAATTGTCTTGTCACGTCTATTTGTACAACCTCGTTTTAAGTGAAAAATGTCTAAAAGAATATTGTTTGGATTCGCTTTATTTTGTGTTGTAAATTTTTGTTTATGTTTTGCACAAACGTTTACATTTTATTTACCAATAATAAATGCGGCTGAAATTCCGGTGCGGGGCGTGTTACCGAAATTGGAAAACGATTATCCAACCCAGCCGATTCAGCACCCGTTCGTAAAGATTAAAGACGAGTTCTGGACTCCACGTCAGGAAATTAATCGGACCCGCTCAATTCCTTTCGCGTTTGAACAGTGCGAAAAAACAGGTCGTGTGGAAAACTTCCTTGCCGCCGCAGGAAAAGCATCACCTGATTACAAATATACCGTTCCGGTATTCAACGACACCGACATTTATAAAGGAATAGAAGCCGCATCGTTTGACATTGCTATCAATCCCGATGAAAAAGCAAACGAGGAAATGTCGAAATATCTTGACCGACTTATAAAAATTGTCGGCGAGGCGCAGGAACCAAACGGTTATCTTTACACCGCGATAACTTGTGGGCAGGATTTTCCCGACCTTCACTCTTGGGCGCACGGAGGAAAGTGGAAGAACTTGGCAATGAGCCACGAACTTTACAATGCGGGACATCTT
>JBOFQC010000386.1:0-2350 GCA_051660725.1 Thermoguttaceae bacterium | reverse complement strand
CTTCCTGATCTTACTTGTGATATCTTGATCGATATGTCGCTTGAAGATCGAAAAGATATTTTAAGACAAAATATTATCCGGGAAACAACCGAACTGTTGAAATACGAAGTTGCCGAAGTTCGTGTGCTTTCTGAAAAAGACGGTGAGCTTGAGCCACTTCTTGCAATTGGCATGGACGAAGACGCGATGAATCGGAAACTGTATTCACGCTCTGAAGGAAACGGTATCACAGGTTACGTCGCTCACACCGGTAAAAGTTATTTGTGTGAAGACACTACAGACGATCCTTTTTATGTGCCGGGCACAACCGGTATGAAAAGTTCGATGACTGTTCCGTTAATCCATCACGGAAAAGTTATCGGGACATTTAACGTCGAAAGTCCGTTACCACGGGCTTTTACCGAAGTTGATCTCCGTTTTATGGAAGAGTTTGCACGCGACGTTGCCGTTGCGATTAACACGCTTGACCTTTTAACGGTGGAAAAGGCCGAAACCGCAGCAGCGAGTATTGAAGCGATTCACCGAGCGGTTGCGTTGCCAATTGACTCGATTTTGAACGATGCCGTGTACATCTTGGCCAGAAATAGCGGAATGGAGCCGGAGCTTCTCGAAAAATTACGTCGGATTCAAGCCAACGCGAGAGAAATCAAGGCCGTGATTCAGGAAGTCGGTCGGCAAATGACTCCGTCCGAGGCGTTGCCGTTTCCACCTGAAAGCCAACATCCGCTCCTTTGGAACGCCAACATTTTAGTTGTTGACTCTGATCCCGAAACTCTTATTGCTGTTAACGAAATGCTTGCCAAATTCGGCTGTAACGTCGAATCTGCTCCGTGTGCGGAACCTGCCTTGTTAATGGTCGAAAACAACCATTACGACGCGATTGTCTCGGAGATAAAGTTGAAAGACGGTTCCGGTTACGTGTTTTTGAAAAATCTGCAAGCCAAAATGAACATTTCGCCGGTTCCAATTGTGTTCACAACGGAGTTCGGTTACGACCCCGGTCACACAATTGTAAAAACCAGAGCGGAAGGGGTCGACACATACCTTGTCAAGCCGTTCAAATCGGATAGACTGATTGCCACACTTGAGACTGTAATCAGCAGGAACCGCGTAGATGTAAGGTAAATAAAATCGAGCCGCCTGCGTAAGCTGGCGGATTTAAAGGAACAACACATAATTATATGGAACTTGGCGTAAATATTGATCACATAGCAACGGTACGAGAAGCACGTAAAACAAACGAGCCTGATCCTATTTGGGCGGCTGCTCAAGCGGAATTGGGCGGCGCAGACGGTATTACTGTGCATTTGCGGGAAGACCGCCGACACATACAAGACAGAGATGTCCGCTTGTTACGTGAAACGGTAAAAGCAAAGCTGAACATGGAGCTTGCTTGCGTTGATGAGATTGTGAACATTGCGTGTGAAGTCCGTCCCGACCAGGCGACATTGGTGCCGGAAAAGCGAAACGAAGTTACAACGGAAGGTGGACTCGACCTGATTTCCAACCGTAAAAGCGTTTCTGAAGTGGTTGCCAAGCTCAAGGCGAATGGAATTTTCGTCAGTCTTTTTATTGATCCAGACCCGGCCCAAATTGAGACCGCAAAACAACTTAAGGCTGACGCAGTCGAAATTCATACCGGCTGTTATTCTTTGGCGAAAAGCGAAGCGGAGCGGCATAACGAACTTATACGAACAATTTCTGCAGGAAAAATGGCAACCGAGGCCGGACTACGTTTGCACGCCGGACACGGTTTGACGTACCACAACGTGATTCCAATTGCTCAGGTGCCGGGAATGGTCGAACTTAATATCGGACACAGTATTATTTCCCGTGCGCTTTTTGTCGGAATGCAAGCAGCCGTTGCCGAAATGAAGAAGATTCTTGAAGTTTACGCGAAAAATGTGTAGAATTACTCGGTCATGGAAAAAATATCCGTTTACTGCACTCTTTGCCATGCAGAGATACACGTAACTGCCAAGCAGCTGGGCCGTGAAGTTAGGTGTCCGCACTGCCGTGGTGTCACTCTGCTTGCCGACGCTGTGAAAATTGGTGAAGTAAAATCGGAAAGCTCAGCAGACCGCGAAAAAGTCGTCGTTGCGAAATCTGACACACAACCCAGCGTAAATGCAGGTGCTTTACGGCGAAGAAAAACCGAACAGCAGGAACTCGACATGACACCAATGGTTGACGTCACGTTTCTGCTCTTGATTTTTTTCATGGTTACGGCAGCGTTTGCGTTGCAGCGTTCAATTGAAGTTCCGCCGCAAAACGACGAAAACGCCAAAGCTCCAAATGTCACTTTGGACCAACCGGAAGAGCAAAACGTAATCAATGTTCGGATCACAAA
>JBOFQC010000385.1:0-3756 GCA_051660725.1 Thermoguttaceae bacterium | reverse complement strand
CCTGCAAGTGATCTGAAGCAAATCGGCACTTTCACGCAGGAAATCGGCCAAATCGCGCAGGGACAGTGGGCGCGGCTTAATATCGAAAACACCCTAAACGCCATTCGTATGCGGCTATGTCTTGATCCGAATCAGGCGTTGAATTTGTCGGCAGAAGAACGTCTTGCGCTACAAAGTTTGCAGAATTCCGGTCAAGGAGCTTCCGAACAACTCAAACCGGAACAGATTCAGCAAATGACATTGCACGAACTTGATCTGGTTTCCGCAAGTCTGAGCAAAGCGTTTGCAGCGAAACCGACTTACGGTTCGCCGTGGCCGCAAATCGGCGGATATCCAGGTATGCCGGAAGTGGTAACCGCATGTAGCCAAAACGACACCGGATATTTTATTGTTCCCGGCACAAACGGCGTCGACGCAATGGGCTTTGCGTTGGTTCGATTAGCTTCCGACAAAACAGAAAATAATTCTAATCCAGCAGGCAGTTCATCCGAAACGGCGGCTGACAATTCGTCGGACGCAGTTGCCGCTTCAGGCAATTCGCAAGGTGCCGCAAGTGGTAATTCATCTGCTTCCCCAACTGGTGGTTCAAAGGGGGCGCAAGGCTTGGCTGGCGGATTGGCTCAAGGAAGCGAAGCAATTGAAAAACTCCGGGAATTGATCCGGGAAACCAAAAAAAGTTATCCTGACCTGTATATCGGTTTAACCGGTTTGCCGGTAATGGAAAATGACGAAATGCAACTGAGCCAAATGGCAATGAATAAAGCAAGTATACTCGCTTTCATTGGTGTTTGCTGCATATTTTTCGCCGGAATGGGCGGTTTCCGACACCCACTTCTCGTAAGTATTGTGTTAATAATCGGTTTCGGTTGGACTGCCGGATTCATACTTCTTGCGATTGGACACCTGAATATTTTAAGCATTGCATTTGGCGCGATTCTGATCGGATTAGGTGCCGACTTCAGCGTGCATTATATTTCGCGGTACATGCAGCTTCGGCAAGGAATTCGCTCACCTTCTGAAGCAATTGTCACAGCGGGCGAAACAGTCGGCCCGGGTATTTTAACCGGTGCGGTTACAACGGCGGCTGCATTTTTCATGGCTGGTTTCACGGAGTTCACCGGAATCGTTGAGCTCGGAATTATAAGTGGCGGCGGTATCATTTTATGCTGCATGGCAACGCTTTTCCTCGTTCCGGCCTTGATTCAGCTGTGTGACGGCGGACGGCCCATGCGTCGAATTCCGAGCCCGATTAACGTTATTTCGTGGATAAAGCCGTTTTACCGTTTTCCAAGTTTAACCATTTGTGCCGGTGTCGCAATGACACTTCTGCTTTGTACCGGACTGTCCAATGTTTGGTACGACCACAATTTGCTTAATCTGCAGCCGGAAGGACTCGAAAGCGTAGAACTGGAAAAAAAACTGCTGCAAAGTGGCGGCCAAAACGCTTGGTACGCACTTTCAATTGCCGATAATAAAGACGAACTGCTTCGAAGAAAAGAACGCTTTGCGGAAAAATACCCAGAGCTGCAAGTCACGGAAATCGTATCAATGATTCCCGGCCCGGACACTGAAAAGCAGAAACAAATCGCGTACATTTCGCAAAATCTTGCTGGTTTGCCGGAGCGTCCGCCGATGATACCGATTTCGCATCCGGACAAAGTCGGCCAATCAATTGCGCAGCTTCAACGTGTTCTCGGTAATGATCCGTTGTCGCAGGATATTGCCCGCCGTTTGAACCAAGTACGGCAAACGCTCCGCAGCATGTCAGAATCCGACTGTTGCAAACTTATGCAAGATTACCAAAACGCAGCTGCCGGCGACCTTCTTTCACGGTTACATATTTTGAAGGAAATGTCGAATCCGAATCCGCCGGAAATGAACGACTTGCCCGAACCGTTCGTGTCACGGTTTATGAGCAAAGGTGGTAAGCATCTTATGCGAATTTACAGCTCGGCTGATATCTGGAACATGGACGAAATGGAGCAGTTTGTGAAAAAAGTCCGTGACATCGACCCGAAAGCTACAGGAAGTCCGTTGCAGACTTACGAGGCGTCATTGCAAATGCAAAGGGGTTATCAAAACGCGTCTGTTTACGCATTTTTCGCAATTGTATTTCTGATATTTTTCGATTTTAGAAGCATAAGGGACATGATTTTGTCGCTTATTCCGATGTTATGCGGAATGGTACAAGCACTTGGAATTCTCGGTTTACTTGAAATTCCGCTTAATCCCGCGAACATGATTGCCATTCCGCTTATACTCGGTATTGGTGTCGATTACGGAGTACACGTTGTTCACGATTTCAGGCAGCAAAGCGGAAAATACAGGCTGAGTGCGTCAACTGCCAGTTCGATTTTAATAACTTCGCTCACCACGATCATTGGGTTTGGCAGTCTTATGATTGCTTCGCACCGCGGTCTGCAAAGTTTAGGCAGGGTTCTCGTTATCGGCATGAGTTGTTCGTTATTCTGTTCAATTGTTTTGCTTCCGGCACTTCTTACGTTATTGACTCGAAAACGCCAAGAAGTCGAAGCGGAAGAAAACGTAGTCAACGAATTTGCCGTTGATGAAATTAACCAACAGTTGCTTAATCAGCAGCTATTAAATCAAAGATTACGTAAGAAAACCAAGCCTGTACCGCTTTCGCAATTTTACGCAGAACAGTACGTTGTTACGCCAGTAGCGGAAGCCGAGGAATTTCGGGAAATTACGGCTGAAATCTCACCTGACATGGCACCGGAAATGTCGGCAAGTATGTCTTATGAAATGCCTTCAAACAAGCCGCAGATGCCGCAGAATATGCCAAGCGAAATGTCCGAAATGTCATACGAAACGACACCGGATATGTCGTATGAAATGGCATACGATCAATTTGGTGCGGCACCTGAAATTGCGGCCAATATCATGCCGGAACCAGAAGTTCCGGAGCCGGTTAACATTACGCCGCAGTTTACGGTAACTTTTCCCAGTGACGAAAAACCGAAGCGGCTAAAGCGACGAAATGTAGCGTAATCACGCCAGTTTTAGTAAAGGAGCAAAAGTTGGAAGAAAAAACCAGCCCCCTCCTTGTGTTGTCGGCAAATAATGGTAAACTTCCCTGAAATAATTGATTCCGGCAAGGTCGCCATAATAAATCGCTCAAAATTTTGAAATGGGTAATTGAGTGTATTGGCAAATAACTTTTCCGAAATAGCAAAATCCAAGGGGACGTAGCTCAATTGGTCAGAGTACTGGACTGTCGATCCAGTGGTTGCGGGTTCGAGTCCCGTCGTCCTCGTTAGAATTTAACGCCATACGTTTGTAAGAACGTGTGGCGTTTTTTCATTTACCGACATCTTCAAAGTATGCCATTATCCACAATTTATGTTCAACTGCTTTTTGTTCATCAGCGTAGAGCTTTTACTGCAATTTCTGTGGTTGACTTTTATGCGTAAAGAAGGGGATGAATTTTGGAATTGGGGCGTCGTACCTTTGGCTTTATTCGTAATTTTAGTTGTACTTCTGATTGTTTGCTTTTTTTACGGCATACTCTGGCAAGCACAAATCTAACCAGATGCTACATTTAGACAATATTTTTCGGTAATTATTTTTACCTTCGTCCTCTCGACTGCTGTCCTTGTCGTGCTTTTGGTTGATTAATCGACTGCTGCATCTCCTGCACTCTTGCTTCATGCGCTCGTTGATTCTCTAGAGCCTTCTCCTCTACCATCCGTCTAAACGCCTCGTGTTCGGCTTCTGCCTGTAGGCGTTGTTCTT
>JBOFQC010000384.1:0-4173 GCA_051660725.1 Thermoguttaceae bacterium | reverse complement strand
AAGGCGTTGCGGTCACCCTTGCCGGCAAAGATGACGAGGCGTCTTCCCTGCTTAAATACTTAATAGAACAGCAGATACCAATTGCCGACTTCCGCCAACAAAAAACGCATCTGGAAGATTTGTTCCTAAACATTACGCAAGACAAATTGCAGTAATCAGATTAAACCGCCAAGTTTAAATTTGTCAATTTCGTTTGCCGCTGATCCAGAATCAGCGTTTTCTTTTAAACGGGGAGTTTGTCATGAAAAGCTGTGTCGCTACTGGAATTCACATGTTTTTAGCAGCTGTGATATCAGTGCTTTCATTTGGACTTGTTATGCCTTTTTCGTTTGCGCAGCAAACTGACGAACAGTTGAAAAATTACCTGGACGACAAAATGCCTGTGCGTGGACTTTGCTTAAAGTCTCCGAGTCCTCAAAGCGTGGACCGTTTCGTGAAATTCATTGACGAAGAATTGGGACCAAATGGAATAAACACGTTAATCCTAAGAGTCGATTTCGATTACGTTTATGAAAGTCATCCAGAGCTTCGTTCAAGTAATCCTCTTACTTCTGAAGATGTAAAAAAATTAGTGGTATCGTGTCGCCGCAACGACATCAACTTGATACCGCATTTTCAAATACTTGGACACCAGTCTTGGGCGAAACAGATATGTAAATTGCTTGAAGTGTATCCGCAATTTGACGAAACGCCGCATGTTGACGTCACGAAATACGAAAAATGGCCCAACCCGGAAGGGTTGTATTGTAAAAGTTATTGTCCGTTACATCCTGATGTTCACGGCGTGGTTTACTCGCTAGTTGATGAATTAATGGATGCTTTTGAAGCAAAAGATTTTCACGGCGGCATGGACGAGGTGTTTTACATCGGCGACGAAAAATGCCCGAGATGTGCGGGAAAAGATCGTTCTGAACTTTTCGCTGGCGAAGTAAATAAACTCGCGGATCATTTGTCGAAGAAAAACCGACGACTTTGGATTTGGGGTGACAGGTTGCTTAATGGAAAAACAACCGGACTGGGTGAATGGGAAGCAGCGATTAATGACACGGATCGGGCAATTGATCTCATTCCGAAAAGTGTTTTTATTTGCGACTGGCATTATGAAAGCCCAGAAATTAGCAGCGTTATTTTTGCCGCAAAAGGTTTCGACGTTGTAACTTGCCCGTGGAAAAAAACTAAAGTTTCCGAACTTCAGTTTAAAGACATGCTAGCTTTTCGCTCACAAGCGAATCCGATTATGGGATCACATTTTCAGGGCATGATGCAAACGGTGTGGGGCGGTGCGGAAGGCTTTTTGGACCAATATTACATGGCGAAACAATCCGAGACGCCAGCTGACACCAAGTCAGAAGCGGCCTGCTTTTTGCAGTTACTGAAAGACATTTCAGATATCAAGAATTGATTTTTAAACAAACTGTGTGTGGCATTAATTTTGATTCTTCTCAAATAAAGCAGCATACCGGCGGACTTTCTTTATTGATTTGTCACGGTGTCAATTATATTTCTCGCGGCTTCAGATTTGCTACCTGAAAATTTTAGGACCGATTTGAAATCAGCCGCGAAGATTTCAATACTGGTATCATCCGAGTTAATCGCTGCCGGCCCGTTCAGAACGAGCAAATCGGCATTTTTTCGTCGCATTTTATTAATTGCGTTTTCTTTAGCTGAGTCGGTTTCAAGAGCGAACGCGACAATTTTCTGGTCTTTTCGCTTGGTTTCTCCAAGTGTTGCCAGGATGTCGGGTGTTTCGATTAATTGCATTGTTCCCGAGAAATGCGTCTTGGACAATTTCGTTTTTGACACCACAACTGGTTTATAATCGCAAGGTGCCGCCGCCCCGATAACGCAGTCGCAAGCAGGAAAAAGCCGTTGACATTCTCCCAACATCTGCTCCGTTGTTTCTACTTGAAAAACGGTGACGCCAGCCGGATAGGTGATTGACACCGGACCGGTTACGATTACGACTTCATGACCGTTTTCGAGAGCCGCGGCGGCGAGTGACGCCCCCATTTTTCCGCTCGAACTATTTGAAATAAACCGAACCGGATCAAGATATTCCCGCGTCGGCCCTGAGGTGATAAGTATTTTCATAAAGTGTTTGGTATTAGGTTCATGTAAATTAGATCAACAGGATATGCAGGTCAGTAAATTTCCATCAACACGGACTGTTCACCGACAAGGTTTTCCCACCACTTCGCTGGTTCGATTTCAGGTTTCACGCTCAGCACGGCACCATTTCTGACACCAACTGTGCTTGTACAGTGAAAGGAAGAGACTACATATTTGTTTGTACTATGGTTCGAACAGCTGACTCCTTTACTTGCTTCATCCAGCGTTGCGTTATATTCCGGGTCCATCCAGTTATCTGCCCACGTGGTTTCAGTTACAAGCACCATTCCGTTACTATTGGGACCGAATTGGCCAAGATTCGCTCCTTTGCCACTTTTGTTAAACGGTGTCAAATCGTCAACGACAACAATGTAATTTGCGTCACTTTTTTTGGCGTCAGAGACATTGGTTACATGACTTGGGCAGCGATAAACATCCGGCATCTGGTCGTGAAATTGTTTGTTGTACTCACTGTCCCAAGGTTCGCTAAGTCTAATCTTATCAAACATTTCCGCAAGTTTTGGATCGCAGAAATAAGGTAACAGCAACACCCGCCAACTATGTAATGGCTTTCCAGTGGTGTCAACCGAAAACGCAGGCGGCAGCGCTCCGTGCTCTGCATTGTAAAGAAGCATCGCAAGTGTTATTTCTTGAACATTGTCGTCACACAATGTGGCGTCAATTACTAAGGGGTTACTTTTGGCTATATTTAGGATAATACAGCTTAATCTTTCGCCCCTGTTTTTTGGCGTCATTATAAACATCTCTTCGAGTCCTGGTGGCAGCCGCGGGTCTATCTCAAATCCCTGATCATAAGCTTTGTTTATTTCCTCGTAAGCGGCGTCCCAGTTATATAAATTCAAGGGAAACGATGACATTAAGGCAAATGTTGTTCCAGGTAATTTCTTTCCGTTTCCGCGAGCAATATTTTGCAGAAAATCCAAAAGAACAATCCGTTCTGAATCAAGTGCTTGTTTTATTCCAATCCGTTTTGGCAGATTACGGCGTGATTCAATAAATCTTCGTAGTTGCTTGCCATCAGGTTTTGCATCCAAATTGTTGGCAATTCCAATACGTCGCAAGCAGCTATTCATGTAAATTTCCGAATAAAAGAAATCAGATATGCCTGATTGAGTAAATTTTCTCATAAGTTTTTCAGCGGCAATGAGGTCAGAAATTGCTGCGTCTACATCTCCATTAGAAATTGCATGAGTGCTTCGTATTAACAGGCTATTTACAAAGACCCTTATTGGTTCTGACGCACTTGGGCTCATGTAGTGCGGCGTTATTTCCCATAAATACGTAAAGTGTTCGTCTGGAAAAAACACAGGTGTGTAAAAGTAAGGTTTTTCTAGCGATTCAATAATGTAATCAAGAGCGGCTGAATTCTGTTCAATCCACGGCTTCATCATCTCAAGTTGTTCCTGAGTACCGATTCCTTGTTCAATTTTTTGAACAAGTTGATCCAGAGCCTTTTTTTCATCATCCGTCAATTGCGATTTGTCTTTAGGTGTTTTAAGATAATTTCTTATATAATAATCAGTTATGTAATCATTGTAATCCTGGAAGTGCAGGTCTTGTTTGGTGTCATAAGTAAGGCCGAGCTTCTCATAAAACTCTTCACGCTGCTTTGGCCACTCGTCATAACTTATCTTGTCAAAATACGGAAACGGAACACGCTTGGCAATCATCCGGAAACCGTTGTCGTCAGTTTTCGTTTCCGGCGGCGCATACTTTTCCTCGAACGCTTTTTTGTAATCGACCCATTTCCCGTCTGGTGTCAACGGCTCGGTAATGAAAGTGGTCTCTTTGGATATTCGAGGTGGTGTCGCTTCCTTGAATGCTGGTTTTTGTTCTTTCGCTTCGCCTTTAGGTTGCTCAATTATGATATCAGCGGTTTCTTTTAAAATCGTGACAGGGTCGTTTGTCGTAATGCTTCCGACACCCCATGTGATCAATTTTTTTGCCAATACCGGATCATCAACGGTCCACGCCCAAACTGTTATGCCACTTTGCTTTAGCTTTTGTATAACATTTTCTGTAAGTTTCCCGTAATTCAAGTCG
>JBOFQC010000383.1:0-3942 GCA_051660725.1 Thermoguttaceae bacterium | reverse complement strand
GTCTTGGTCGCGGTAATGTTGCTCTTGATTAATTCACTCGCAATTAGACCAGCCGGATCGTCTTTAGCGGAGTTGATTCTCAAGCCCGTACTTAGGCGGGTTAAGACGTTTCCCAAATCGTTGATGTTTCTTTGTAGCGATGTTTGGGCGCCAATCGACTTTACGTTTGATGCAATGTAGAGTCCAGTCATGATTTCACACTTTCCTTGTTATCAAAGGTAAACAGATTAAATAAAAACGCACGGTTGCAAAAAATGGCAATTCTGAGCAAAGTGCGTGCTTTGGGTAAGTTGTTCAACCTGATTATTACCCATGAAATGGAAAATGCTGGAAAAATTTCCCTTTTTTATCCAAATTTTCAAAAATTTCCTTTGACAAGCGGCATTTTGTGACCTAGCAAAGTTAATATTTGACGATAATATTGATTGTCGGGAATAGGACGTTAGATGTTAGACGCTAGATGTTAGATGGTATTATTATGAAAGAGCCGTGTTTACGCTTGAGCTTGTGTTTTATAGCGGTTATTTGGTTTTTATCGGTTTTGCCGCTTGTCGCGCTGGATCATGTTCAAACCAATACGTCTGACACTCCTGAACAATTTGTTGGCAGGATTTTAGCGGAAGACACAAATGGCGATTTTTTTCTTCAAACCCGGGACGGCAAAATTTTCGAGTTCGCGAAAAAAGATGTGACCCGGTGTTCCGACAAAGAACCGTTTGTGCCGCTAAAACAGAAAGAAATAGTTCCGCTCCTTAAACAAGAGTTCGGCGAAGGGTTTTCTGCAGAAATCGTCGGAAAATACGTGATAATTTACAACACTTCGCCAAATTACGCGAAATGGGTGGCCGGCATTTTCAATAAACTTTACTCAAAATACCGGACTGTTTGGAAAGATTTCGGGTTTATACTTGACGAACCGGAGTTTCCACTTGTCATTGTGCTTTTTTCGAGCAAAGCGAAGTTCAACGCTTACGGTAAAAAAGAACTTGGTAATGATTTTTCCGAAAAAATGAACGCCTATTACCACTTGCGTACGAACCGGGTTGTTCTCTGTGATTTGACCGGAATTGAAGAAGCTAGAGAAAATTACACGAAAAAAAATAACCAGTCCCGAATAAACGAAATTCTTGCCCGACCTGGTGCCGGCTATAATATTTCCGCTATAATTCACGAATCCGCTCACCAGATCGGCTTTAACTGCGGAATGTTTGAACGGCTCGCTCCGGTTCCGCTTTGGTTACTTGAAGGCGTCGCGATGTTACATGAGATACCCGACGTGAATAATCCACGCCGTGGCGAACCGGCAGAACCGCGAATAAATCAGCAACGTATTCGGCAATTGGCATCTTATCTGAAAAAACAGCCGAGCGATCCGATTCGCAGTATGGTAAAAAACGATGCAAATTTCCGGAACCTGTCAATTGCTCTTGACAATTACGGACTCGCTTGGGGTGTGACGTATTACCTTTACAAAAACAATCCGAAAGAGTTTGCCGGGTATTTGGAATGTATGTCGAAAAAAACACTCGCCGACGACGATTCGCCGGAAATTCGGTTAAAAGAATTCGAACGGTTTTTCGGCGACGATTGGACGAAGTTTCACAATAATTTCGGCAGGTTTTTCGAAAATCGAAGCAAGCCGTAGTCTGGACACCGTATAAATATTTTGTAACAGTTCACAGTAGAATTTAGGAGTTAGGAGGTAGAAGATAGAAGTTAGATAATTTCGATTCACCTAATAAATTTTGAGCCGACCAACTGGAGGCGGTTTACTTCACGCGAAGCGTACCGCCTGGACGGCAGGTCCCCTGCTCACCTGTTCACCTGCTCACGTATCACCTAACTCCTAAATTCGACCCAAAATTCAATTATGCAAAAAAACATTCTTTACTCTTTCTTTACAGCCATTTTTATTACTTTTGCCCAAACGGCGTTTTTTCAAGCAAATACTGCTTCAGGGGCCGAAAAACCGGCGATTTATTACCTCGATATTTCTGAAACGGCGAAATTCGATTCGAATAATCCTTCGCAGGTTCGGAAGTTTTGGGACACGCTGCATTTTTTGACGTCAGTGCAAGGAATTGTGAACAGTGATCAGGAAACGCTTTTTTTACGCACTCAACCGCAAACGGACGATTTCTGGTGGAACTGGCTCTGCGAAGACGGGAACTGGTTGGCTGACAGAACCGTTGTGCGAATTAATTCCGTTGACGAATTTATTGAGAAGTATCTGCCTCTTTTCGAGCGGCAGATAACCGGAGCCGTTGTTTACGGTGAAAAGCCGTATTCGCTTTCAAACGTGGCGTCAACAATTTCCGGCGTTGAAAAAAGAATCTGCTTGCGTTGGGATAACTCCGCCGACTCCGTTTACCGGAAAATCGCTGATTCAAAATTTAAGTTCGCAAGCAAGGAAAACGCACTTTTTCTTTGTGACCCGAGAACCGGCGAAGCAATTTTTACCGGTGAAATCGGAAAACCGTTACCTATTATTACCGAGCTTGACAAAAAAGCGGGAGAGCAGTTATCAACCGGAAGTGCGAAGTGTGACGCATATCTTTGGGCGAAGAAAAACTATCTTGACACCAACCGTGTAAGCAAGAAACATGCCGCGTATTATCTCGATTCGTATTGGCTCGGCATGCCGGAAGGAAATCCGTGGAATAACACAATTGTCAACCACGATTTTTGCATTGCGAATGCAGGATTTTTCTTCGAGCTTCATTGCTGGGACGACGAAACTCCGGTTGACGACCAAACGCAACCGGTTGGTACCGACCTTGACACCATGAAGGCGGTATTGAAATCGCTGCATGATAACGCAAATGGCGAAATATACTGCATACACGGCTTCACACCCTGGGCATGGAAATACACTTCGCACGGAAAAGCCGGCTCGAAACACGAACCGGTACCGACTGAGTGGGAAACCGTCCGTGTTTTTTCTGGTTATAACGCTTACATTGATGCCGACGCGCTCGGATATTCAGCGTTGGCTAATAGTTCGTTTTACCAACATTTTCCACTTCAGGAAAAATACGTTCAACGTGAGCGGCCAACAGTCGAGAGTTTGAAACAAGCCGGTCTAGTTGATGAAAACGGAAAAGTGATACCGGCTTCTTATATTACATTTTACATGGGTGACTACGACAGCGCAGCGTGGTTGGCGGCAATTGTGCCGACGATTTGGAACGATCCGGCACGTGGTTCGATTCCGTGTAGTTGGGCGTTTAATCCGAACCTTGACCAACGGGTGCCGCATATTTTACATTATGTGAGAACCCAAGCGAAAGAGAGCGACTGGTTCGTTTCCGGTGACAGTGGTGCCGGTTATTTGAATCCTGGCATGTTGACATCACCGCGACTCGACCCGAGCGTGCCGGACGGTTGGAAAGCCTGGGAAAAACATAATCGCAATTATTTTGACAAGTACGACCTTGACGTCGTCGGATTCTTAATTGACGGTTATGCACCGGAAATTGGTGAACAAGGCCTGAAATTTTATTCGTCATTTTCCCCAAACGGCCTTATAGGGCAAAAGGTGCCTGACAAAAAACTCTCATTTGGTATGCCTACAATTCCAATGCGTCACGACCTTTACGGCACGCCAGACACGGCGTCAAATGAACTCGCCGGTTTTGTGAAGCAACGAAAGTCTGACACCGTGCAGTATTTGCCGATTCGCACAATTCTTCAAACGCCAAGCTGGCACAAAAACGTAATGGAAGAAACCGTTAAACTTTGCGGAGAAGAAAACGTAAAATTCGTTGACATGGAAACTTTTTTCCTCCTGATGAAAATTGATTGCTTGTAAGGGGAATTTTGCTGGCCCCTCAGCCGATCCATGCCTGGACGCAAGGTTCCTCCAGGGAGGACATCGCCGAACAGGGTTCGGCGGCTAACATGCAAAACTTCCTAACGATTCGCACCAAATCAGATAAATTT
>JBOFQC010000382.1:0-1698 GCA_051660725.1 Thermoguttaceae bacterium | reverse complement strand
GTCCCAATCGCAAATGCTTATTTTGTAAGGCCGCTCAGATTCTTTACCGAACGCTCGTGACACGAAAGTTGAATTAGAAACAGCTCCCCAAAACGGAATCGATACAACTGCTGCCGAAGCCGCCGCTGACCGATGTAAGAAATTCCGACGTGTTAATGACATTGTACTGTTTGTGTTAAATTGTGAATTCAGAGGACTCAGATAAATTTTGCGTAAAGTCAAATTTATTACTTGTCACCCGCCACGTTTCCCCAGCGTTTGCGAAAAGCAGTGTCTTTTAATGCAGCAGAACGATATTTTTCATTTGCCAATTTATTAAAAGCCTCTTCCGCTTTTGTGTATTCTCCCTGATATAAAAGAAAATATCCAGTCGGCTTGAAAATTTTATCATCACGGAACATAGGTTCGGAAATTAACGAGGCTGTTTTCATCGCGTTTTCAATCAGACCGATTTCAGCTTCGCCGCGAGCTATGTCAGAAAGCACACGGTCTTTCGCCCTTTTCTCTAATATCCTTGAACTTTGACCGGGCATAATATTTTCCTTGGCGTATAGCTTTTGCGCTGAATCTTTTGCGTACTCAAAGAAAACTTCAGCTGTATCTTTTCCATCGGCCAACTGCATCGCTTGTGCTATTTTCAACATCACATTGGCTCGTTTTTCGTAGTCATTCACATGTTCGATTTCATTGACAACCAAATTGCTGTATCTGGTGCCGTTCTCAACATCATGCAACTGCAAAAATAACGACGCAATTCCGGCTTCGCAATCTATCCGAGATGCCACGTCCGGTATTCTTGCTGCGATTTCTCCAGCTTTTTCCAATAGCTGCTTACATTTTTTTATGTCAGTAATTGTATTTGCAAGATGAGGAACGTTCAGCACAAGTTCGTTCAACTTTTCTTCTGAAGGCAACGTGTACCAATAACCACTAATTAGTGAACGCCAATCATCGGACAAAGACCGTAATTTTCCACCAACCAGCCGGGTGATAATGTTCACTACTTCGAGGTTATCAGACGAAGCAGCACCGATCATGGCGTCAACCGCTTCGAACGCCTCTGCCCAGAATGAATCTAAAAAACCTTCATGGTCGAGCCACCCAACTTGCGAAAGAATGGATTCCATTGCTTCCGCTTTACCCACCGGATTTGTCATGCGACGAGCAGCTTGAAATGCCAAAGCCGTAAGTTCTCTACGTACTTGTAGATGCAACGGTTCTTCAGATGTATACGGACGTAATGTATTTGTTATTTCACGGACTATAAGCCCCAATGCGTTTGAACGAATTTCCTGGTCTGATATTTTTAAAGCGGTTTCTTTCGCGTCGATCAATTGACCGTCTTGTATCATTTCCAAAACAACGTCAAATTTACGTTTGTCTTTTGACGATTCGCTTACTTCAGCGGCCTCAATAATTTCAAGCTGCGGATTACTATAATTTTTACCTTCAAGCAACTTTGTCAAACTTTCATGCGTTTCCATTAATCTTAACGCTAACTTACTCTTCGCTACGCCATTAGGTAACTGGCGAATGGTATTTTGCGCTTCGTTAAATTGGTTGATTTTCAGCTGTTCCGTTGCGAGGTTCTGAAGAAGTTCCGTTTTCGTATCGCTCGGTAAAAGTTCGTTAATAGTTTGAAAAGCATCTCCCAGCAACCTTGCTTTAATCTGAGCCTGCGCAATTTGAGCGTAAACC
>JBOFQC010000381.1:0-6832 GCA_051660725.1 Thermoguttaceae bacterium | reverse complement strand
ACGCTTGGACCGAGTTACAAGGAAAATTCGGGTCTGAGGAAACAATACAGAATCAGAGCGACGCGCAAACAACTGGCGAATTCCTTATTATGACCGGACCGAGCCGCACCGCTGACATTGAAAAAGTACTTATTCTCGGCGTTCACGGCCCGAAACGTCTTATTGTTTTCCTCGTCGATTAAAATGCAACGTGTTTTTCCTGATATACTGTTCAACGGCAATAAAGTTACCTTTCTAAGGGCGGGAAAAAATGGGCGGTTACATTTACTAACCAATGAAACCTCGGCAAAAGGAGCCGACCAACGGGAGGCGGAACACTTCACGCGAAGCGCACCGCCATGCCGTGCTACGGCATAAATGAAAAAATATTTCGCAGTTGATGTCGGTAACAGCGGCGCTAAATTCGGCGTTTTTAATAACGCAAACGGTGCCGCTTGTTTCGAGATGCCGTTACACGTTTTTCGGCCCGATTCTTTTTGTGCAGACTCTCGACTTTCCGACCTTGAGGCGTTTTTGAAAGATGAAAACGACGGGAACTCCGGCTCTTCCAACTGGATAATCGGAAGTGTGAGTAGCGAAAATCTGGAAGCGGTACTCACTTGGTTACACAATTCCAGGCCGAACGATTCCGTAACTGTTCTAAAAAACTCGGATGTGCCGATTCCGGCATTGGTGGATTACCCGGAAAAAGTCGGAATTGACCGACTGCTCGCTGCTTACGGTGCTGTGCATTGGATGAAAAGCAGCGAATTCAAGGAAACACATAACCGTGAGCGTCCGCTGTTGGTTTGCGACTTCGGAACGGCAATTACAATTGACGTTGTATCGCCGCAAGGAGAGTTTTCAGGTGGGGCGATTTTACCCGGCTTGGAACTCTCATCTCGTAGTTTAAACAGAGGCACCTCGCAATTGCCAGCCGTTTCGTTTGACAAGGAATACTCATGTTCAGAGAAGATGCCGCGGTACCCGGCCAAAAACACAGAAGACGCAATAAAATCTGGCGTTTTCTGGAGCGTGATAGGTGCCGTTAAGCAATTCGCAACGCTTGCTCATAAGAATACAAATTCCGACGAAACGGAAAAAACGTTGCCGCTAATCGTACTGACCGGCGGAGCGGCCAGCATTTTTTTACATGCGTTAAAAGAACATTGCCGCGAATACGAAATTCATCTTGTGCCGGGACTGGTTCTTGCCGGAATACACTTGTGCTGTAAAGAAAAATGGTAGTCCAGTTTTAACTCCCCGGAGGAATCTGCCGTTCAGGCATAAATTGGCTCCGGGGCTAACTTGAAAAACTTCACTGCCAAATATTCTTACGGTGTGATACCACGAATAACATTTTTAAACGGCTGGTTCGGAATATACACTTTTGGACGAACAACAATACCGTTCGGGTAAACCAAAGTCGGCGGTGTCACAATTGGCATGCCCGGGGGGCCAAGCTGCTTCGGAGCACAAAGCCCTTTTAATCCGCACGGCTGGTGCATTGGCTGCGGTCCGAAATGAGCAGGTTGCACGAACATTGGGTCGCCGTACATTTGGTTCGACATCATTTGCGGATACGGCGTGAGCGGCATGTACTGCTGCTGCATCTGCATTTGCGGCTGGAACTGCGGAATTTGGTACTGCTGCGGTGCCGGACGGTAAATCGTCATTGGAATCGGTTCCGGGAAAGTCGGCGGCGGGAAATAAAATACCGTGTGTGGCACCATTCCTTGCGGGGCTTGAGCTGCCGAAGCGGTGGTGTCAGCCGCTTGAGGTTGAACCGGCGTACCATCTTTACCTACAACGGTTGTACCCGGTGTCGTTGTCGCCTGATTCTGCGGAACCACCTGCATTGCCCCGTTTGGTGCGACGAAAATATACGCCGGTATCGCCTGGAGTTGGTTATTGTCGTTCATCATCGGCGGTATGTATTGCGCAGATGAAGTGGCAACATAAGTTGAGCAAAGCCCAACAGCCAACGCCAAACTTATTAAATGTTTTGCTCGTCTCATTGTTGTACCTGTTTTTTTACCCCGTATGGATTTTGTCGTTCAATTTATTTACCACCTGCCGAATGCCGGACGTTTGAGCGTTATATACTGTTCAACGGCAATAAAGTTACCTTATCTACGGTCGGGAAAAAAAGAAGGTTATTTTTCCCAACCAACGAAACTTCGGTAAACGTAGCCGATCAACGAGAGGCGGAGCACTTCACGCGAATCGCACTGCCATGCCGTGCTACGGCATAATAACCCTATTCCCTTTTTCGCATTTTTATATATAATTGCTTTACGACTTTCGTTTAAATTCACATTTGAGCGCAATTGCACATAATGCGGGCGTACTTTGTTAGTAAGGAAAGATTTTGTGACAGAATCAGCAGCACCATCACAACCGGCCTTAAGCAAAAAGTCGGAAGAGATTATCACAATTGATTTGAAGAATCCGCTAATCGCGGGACTTCTCACATGGATTTTTCCCGGTCTTGGACATTTTTACCAAGGCAGGTACTTCAAGTGCATTTTATTCGCTCTTTGCACGACGCCGACTTTTTTCATCGGATGTTATCTCGGCTCCAGTAAAGATATTGGTTTCGCCCGCAACGTGTATTGGTCTTGGCGACCAGGCGACAAACGCCTTTTTTTTATTCCGCAAAGCTGTTTCGGACCGGCAGCTGTTCTAGCGTGGGTTCAGTCAAGTCGTGTGAATAAAGGACTTGAACCGGTATTAAACGGCGCAATGGCTCCACCTCTTTTAAATGCACACAATGTGCCGAAAGATAAACGTGGCTGGCCGCCGACGCTTGACGAAATTATTGCTAAACTCGGTGTGTATTTCGAGATTGGAACCATTTTCACCGTTGTTGCCGGACTTATGAATCTGCTGATAATTTTCGACGCAATTGACGGCCCGGTCATGTTCAGAAAACCGGAAGAAAGTGATTAGTAATTTTTAAAAACGTTGATCCAAGATCAGCGGCTAACATTATTGAAGCAAATGACAAATAAATCAGTAATCACGTTTTTGTTTTTCCTAGTTGGAGCTTGGTTTTCTCCCGTTACTGCAAAAGAAATTGACATGTCAAAAGAACCTGTTCCAGGTAAGCAAACGGCTCGCAAAGCCGAACTACCCGTAAACACAAGTATCTGGAAATACGGCGACCCTGACAGCGTCCGTGCATTGTCCAGTTCCGGCTCAATTGACGAAACCCAAAAAGAGTTCTTAAAATACTGGCTGTTTTTGCCGAAAAATTACGACCCGAAAGCCGAAACTGAGTATCCGCTCGTTTTGTTTCTGCACGGTGCTGGAGAACGAGGCGACAATGTTGACAAAGTAAAAGTTCACGGTCCGCCAAAACTTCTGGACAAAGCCGAATATCAGGAAAAATGCCCATTCATTGTCGTATCTCCGCAATGTCCGGATGAAAGACACTGGTCGGCAAAACAACTCCTGCTGTTAATTGACGAGATTGAAAAGGAATACAAAGTTGACAAATCGCGAATCTACGTGACCGGTTTGAGTATGGGCGGGTTCGGCACATTCGCCCTTGCATTGGAATCACCGAAACGGTTCGCGGCGGTTGCTCCGATCTGCGGCGGCGGTATCTTGCCGGAAGCTGCGAAACTCGTCGACTTGCCTTGCTGGGTTTTCCACGGTGAGAAAGACTCCGTTGTTTCGGTAAGATTGAGCAAAGATATGGTCGAATCAATCAAGAATTCAGGGGGCAAAAAGGTTAAGCTCACCCTTTATCCAAACGTCGATCACGATTCCTGGACCGAGACGTATAATAATGAAGACCTCTACAAGTGGTTTCTTGAGAACAAACGTGAATTAAAATAGTATACACCCAAATGTAAATTTGTCGATTATGTTTCGCCGCTGATCTTAGATCAACGTTGCAACCGCATATTTTACTCTTGCTGGTGTATTAGATAAAAGGTAGGCGACTTTCCCCGAAAGTCGCTCCTGTTTCGGAGAAACAGGACTACCATTTGGCAGAAACTCCTTGGTTGCGGTCTGCATAAACGGTTCTTATACCATTTTATTCCGCTCCGAAATACGGTGCCTCTTCTCCGCGGAGGATGTACAACGCATTTTCAGCGGCTCGTTGTTCCGCTTCTTTCTTGTTGTTGCCCCAAGCAGATTGGAACAGCGTTTTGCCGATTTTCACGCTGATTCTGAAGCACTTGCTGTGATCCGGCCCTTTTACTTCGATTACTTTGTATTCCGGTGTCTGCCCGAAATCACGTTGTGCCACCTGCTGCAGAAGCGACTTGAAATTATCCGCTTCAACAGATTCGGCATAATGGGCAATCAGCGGATCAAAATACTTCGTGATGAATTTTTTTGCGGCCCTCATGCCGCCGTCAAGATAAATTGCCGCAATAAGCGCTTCGACGACGTTTGAAAGTATAGAGGACGAAATCTTTTTTCTTCCGGCACTACTTCCGACGCCACGTCCAAGAAACATATAATCTTCCAACTCAAGCTCTTTGGCAATATTCAAGCACGAAACGCGGCTCACAACCGCCGATTTGATTTTTGTCATTTCGCCTTCTGTCAGTTCCGGGAACCGATTACACAGCATTTCGCAGATAACGAATCCCAAAACGGCGTCACCCAAAAACTCCAGCCGTTCATTTGACGCCAAATAAGTGTCAGCCCCCGACGAGTGAGTCAGTGCCGCCTTTAACAATTTCGTGTCGTCGAACCTGTAACCAATTAATTTTTGGCACGACTTCAGTATTTCTTCTTGTGATATCATTTTGTGTTAAAACTGTTATGTAATCATTTGCATCCGTTCACGGTTTTTGAGGTGTTAGGAGTTAGGCGACAGGTAACAGGAGTTAGCAATCATTTATCACTTATCACTTAACACTTATCACTTAACTCCTAAATTATGCCGTAAATAGCAAGCAAAACTTGAATCAGCGGTTCGACTTGGTTTAGCGGTATCATATTCGGCCCGTCACTTGGCGACTCTTCCGGATTCGGATGCGTTTCGAGGAATAGGGCGTCAACGCCAACCGCCACGGCAGCTCTGGCAAGTGGTGCAACCATTTCCCGATTTCCACCCGTTGTTGTGCCAAGTCCGCCCGGTTCCTGCACGCTGTGAGTGGCGTCAAAACAAACCGGCACGCCGAGACGTCGCATTTCAATGAGGCCCCGCATGTCATTCACGAGTCTGCCGTAACCGAAAAACGTACCTCTTTCGCACAGCATAATGTTTTCGCAACCGCCGTCTCGCAATTTTGATACCACGTTTTTCATGTCACCCGGTGCCATGAACTGGCCTTTTTTAACGTTGACCGCTTTGCCGGTTTTAGCTGCCGCGAGAAGCAAATCCGTTTGTCTTGCCAGAAACGCCGGTATCTGGATTAAGTCACAAACCTGTCCAACCGGTTCGGCTTGGTACGTTTCGTGTATGTCCGTTGTTACCGGGAACCCGTATTCTTTTTTGACACCGGCCAGCATCGAAAGTCCGGCATCAAGTCCGACACCACGAAACGAGCTTGCACTTGTCCGATTCGCTTTGTCAAACGAACCTTTAAACACAATATTAACCGGAAATTTTTCGGCAATACCAGCAAGCGTTTGTGCAACGGGTTCGATAACATGTTTTTCCAACACGCACGGCCCGGCAATGAGAAGCAATTTCTCGTTGTCTCCGCAACGTACTGAACCGATTTGTGTCGTTATTGACATGAGAACAGGTGAATAGGTGAGCAGGTGAATAGGTGAGCAGGTGAATAGGTGAGCAGGTGAATAGGTGGGCATGTGATAAGCACCACTTTTCCTATAACCTGTTCACCCAATTACCTAATTTCTTTTTCTTCCGGCTTTTTCGGTTAAATTACGTATTTTTGAAGCTAGTTCGTCGGTTAAATACTTCGATTCGAGACGCCAGAGCCAATTCCCGTCAGCGTGGCCGGGGAAGTTCATTCTGGCGTCTTTGCCGAGCCCGATCAAGTCCTGCATTGGAAAAATCGCGACGTTACCGGGCGAATTCATAACCATTTGAATGGCACCCCAACGAAGTGCTTCTCGGCTTTTTTCACACTCTGAGGTAAAAGTTAATTCAGACGCGTTATCCGGCAAGTACGGTTTCATCATTTCAACAATTGCCGGAAAATCCCAAAACGGCTCCGCTTTTTGTCGATCCGCGATTACTTCGTCCCACCAAGCGGCAAGCGTCGGCGTGTCATGCGTGCCGGTACAAACAATTGAGTTCGGCTTCCACTCACGTGTCGGGTCGGTATTGCGTCTGAAATCGAAACTGAATTGGTACACGTTCATGCCGGGAAATTCGTATTTTTCACGAAGTGCGTGAACGCCGGCCTTGAGTACGCCGAGGTCTTCGGCAATGAAAGCGGTTCGTGGAAATTCCTTTAATAAAGAGTCGAAAAGTTCTTCCGCGGGTCCGGGAATCCAAGCTCCTGGGTCTTCCGGATCAACCTCTTTCGGCATACTGAAGTAATTGTAAAAGCCAATAAAGTGGTCGAGCCGAACAGCGTCAAAACGGCGTAAACAGGTACGGATTCTTGACGACCACCAGGCAAAATTTTCTTCTTTGTGTTTTTCCCAGAGGTAGAGCGGCATATTCCAACGCTGTCCGTCCGGGTTGAAACCGTCCGCGGGCACACCGGCAACACGAATCATCCGACCGTTTTCGTCGAGTTGGAAAAGGTGCGAATTTTCCCACGTTTCCGCACTGGAAGAACCGACGTAAATCGGCACGTCGCCGATTAGGCCGATATTTTTTTCCCGGCAATATTGGCGAAACTGCTGCCACTGAACGTCAAAAACAAGTTGCAGGAAAATGTGGTACGCAATTCTGTCTTCTTCA
>JBOFQC010000380.1:0-2454 GCA_051660725.1 Thermoguttaceae bacterium | reverse complement strand
GCTTGAGTATTCCTCAAATGCAAAAGGAGGAATTACGAAGTTGGTATCTCAGACATTATTCGTTGTATAAAATAGTCGAAGTAGACAAAAACTGTACTGATGCCATAAATCTAGTCAACAACGATACTTATCGGATACGTGAAGCTGCCCCGTCCTGTCCACGTAGTCACATTTTCAAACCGAAAATGATCATTCTAGGTGGTCTCGTTCAGTGGCGTGGTGAATGGTATTGGTCAGGCATGCAACACAACTTCACTTCCTGTTCGCCGGAAGAAATAGTAAATGTATTAAACAAGCTCAAGAAAAATACCCAAATCGTTTGCAGGTTCTGGAAAGAACATGAAGAAGTAACACTCAAGTTATTGGGCGAAGAATATAAGCGGCAAATCGGAAATTATAAATCGGACTTGGTTGTTTTTCCTAACGGACGTGCTTGGGACCAAGCAGAAACAAAACGAATGGCGGCATATATGAAGTCAATTGGCCGCATGGGACAAATGCCACAATTTAGTCGCCCAGATCATTTATTGGATGCGAATGATGGAATTGGTATGTTCTTCGACACGATAGAAGGAACTGAAATAATGGAAGGTTTCACTTACATTATCTCCGGTCTGAAAAAGAAAGGAGTATCCTGTTCACCTGAAGAATGTGACGCCATACACGAATGGATTACGTGCAAGTCAATCAGCCCTGCTTTTATCAAGAGAGCGTTGAAGGAATACGGTGGAGAAAACTCCATTAAAAAATCGTTTTGTTTAGACACGGACGAACCGTATTTCTTGGAATATTTGTTGCGAAGTTATAAGGGGATATTTTTCCGACGTCGTTTTCCATGCCTACTCGTTGATTTCGACTACGAGGAATGAATTATGAAAATGTATACCGGGCTCCGGTATACATACAGATTATCGCGTGGGGTGGAACGTAAAAACACGCAGTTCCGCCCCCCTAACGATTAATATCCAACGCAAAACAGGGCGGTATTGCCGTTATGGTGCCTGTTCGGGTTATGCCGTGCTCCGGTATAGTTATATACTTGACTAAATATTTGTTATATTTACTTACTCTGTTTCTGCATACTTATATGATGCAAACTGTCATTAACACGGGCCAGGAACTTTTTACGTGAACTTGTTCTGTGTTCAACACATCGGTAAGTTGCCAGCTTAACAAAGTCGCCAATAAACATTGCGGCAATGTTGTAAATCCAGACGACACCAACCAGCACCCACGGTAATTGTGGCACCAGAATACCGAAACCGGCCATTAATGCGGCAAGTATCTGCGTTCCGAAAATTGCCGTGAGTAGAATCCAACTCGGGTACGGTTTGGAAAAGAAAAATTTACTGCTTCTCGTAAGGAAGAGTAACAGGTGACCGCCGACCACAAGTTGCAAGAACGTCATGGTTTGCAAAATGTCAGTGGTAACAGTGACACCGGCAAGTGTCTTCCCACTACTATGTAAGTACAGTCCGAGGCAGAACAGCAAAAACGTCTGGCAAAGCGAGTAAATACCGAGAATCGACGAAATCGCAAGTACCGGTCCCATTTTCCAACGCAACGGTTTTTCCGAAATCGGCGTGTTATCGTAAGCAATACTCATGATCGGAATGTCGTCAAGTAATGCCAGCATGATAATCATAATTGGTGTCAGCGGTATCAACTGCGGAAACAGAATCATACAAAGCACGACGAAAATCATGATATCCATGCTCATCGCGATTCGGTACAGAACATAACTTTTCATCCGTTCGAAAATCTGTCTCGCGGTTTCAATTGCCCGAATAATTACGCTAAGTCCCGGCTCGGTAAGAATAAGAGCGGCAGCGGCACGTGCGGCGTCAGTTGCACCAGACACCGCAATTCCGGCGTCAGCTTGTTTCAAAGCTGGTGCGTCATTGACACCGTCACCAGTCATCGCGACGATATGGCCACGCTTTTGCAACGCTTTTACAATGCCGTACTTGTGTTCGGGAAATACCCGTCCGAAACCGTCAGCTTTTTCTATCAGCTCCGCAGTGGCGTCAGAAATATTGTCCACGTCTTTCGAGGTGAATACGTCACTTGCTTTCAAAATATGCGTTCCCATTCCAAGACGGCCTGATATTTCGGAAGCAATTGCAATGTCGTCGCCGGTAACCATTTTAACCGTAAGGCCGTGTGCTTTCGCTTGGGCAATTGTTTCAGCCGAGTCGTCACGTGGCGGATCAAACATTGGCAGCAAACCTTTTAGGGTCCAGGTTTTACCGTCATCCGACGAAGTGGCGACGCCAAGTGTTCTGTAACCTTTACCGGCGAAGTCGGCGACGCTGTCGGTCGCTTTCTTTTTGGTGTCGGCGTCAATGCTGCACATCTCGACGATTACCTGCGGGGCACCTTTTGCGTAACGCCACGTTTTACCGTCCGGACCTTGAACCGTACTCTCGGTTCGTTTTGTCACCGGATCAAACG
>JBOFQC010000379.1:0-3578 GCA_051660725.1 Thermoguttaceae bacterium | reverse complement strand
CTTGATCCTAAGAAACCGATAATCGCTCTTCCGCCGTGCGGTACAAACCGTTGCGAAGAGATGATCCGCAACCTTTCGAAAATCGGATACGACAATGTAATTGGCTGTTTCGGCTGCGAATCAATGATATCAGATCAGGAACACGAAGCAGCTGACGTGTTCAGAACGACGCCGCGAATTTCAATTCTGGACCTTAAATCCAAATTGGATGCGGCTGATCCTCCGATTTTGATCGACGTGCGAAACAAGTCAGAAAGAGCAAGCGGTTACATTGAGGGGAGCATTAATGTCCCGTTGACTCGGCTTGACGAAGCGATGACACGAATCCCGAAAAATAAACCTTGCGTGGTTTTTTGTAATGGCGGCTACCGAAGCAGTGTCGCATGCAGCGTTTTGGAAGCTGGTGGATTCACTAACGTCACCGACACATCGGGCGGCATGGAAGAGTGGATCGCAAACGGTTTGCCTGTTGTTAAAGATTAATTACCGACAGTCGAGGTGAAATACTTTCGGAAAATACCGTTAACGGTAAAACACCCCGGAGCAGGGCTCCGGGGCTAACTGCTCAGTATTTCATGCGGATTCGCGATGTTTGTTTCGGCAAATCCATTTGTATATTCGATCAAATTCTTCGTGCGAATCGAAAGAAATAACAAGTTTCCCTTTTCCTTTCTCGGAATGGGACAGCTTGACTTTTGAACCGAGGTGGTGTCGGAATTCCTGCTCCAGTTTGTTCAAGTGCACATTCATCTCTGGGACACGGCGGTTACCGTCTTCGTCAACTACACCCCAAGAACCAGCTTTTTCTGCGGACTCGCCCGAATTGGTTGATTCAAGTAGTTCTTTTACAAATCTTTCGGTTTGTCGAACACTCCAAGTTTCCGTGATTATACGATTCGCAATTTCAATCTGCTCAACTTCAGAAAGCGGAATTAGAGTCCTTGCATGCCCTTGTGTAAGCTCCTCTTTACGAACCATTGCCTGAATTTCAGCGGGCAAATCGAGCAAACGCAAAAGGTTCGTAACCGTTGAACGGTCAAGTTCGAGCCGTTTTGCAAGCTCTTCGTGAGTGCCGCCGTAAATCGAGATGTATTTCGAAAACGCAGTCGCTTTTTCAATTGCGTTTAAGTCTTTCCTTTGAATATTCTCGGTAAGTGCCAACTCGGCCATTTGCCGATCATCAACGGAAAGAATATGTACCGGCACTTCGCTCCAACCGGCCCTGGTAACTGCTCTAAACCTCCGTTCACCTGCAATTATCTGGTAACGGCTCTCAACTTTACGAACTACAATTGGCTGAAGAAGTCCGTGCGTGCTAATGCTGGCCGCAAGTGAATCAAGTTCATCCGTGTCAAAATCCAGACGCGGTTGGTACGGGTTGCGGTCTATTAGAAAAATGTCTACTTTACTAGGCGTCTGCGATTTAAGCGTTTCATGCAGTGCCCGTTCTGAATCTTCAATTGTGTTATTATCTAAAAGCGAATATTCAACAGCGGATTCGCCAAATTCGCTATTTTTGCTTGAGTCGGTATTGAAATTCTCTTGGTTTTCAACCGTACCACTCGTATTACCTGAGCCGGCGACTTTACCTAAAAGTGCTTCCAAGCCGCGACCTAAACGTCTTTCCCTTGACATTTTCGTTTTTCCTCCTTGAAAATACCGTTAAACGGTATTATTATACGCTTCGCGGAAAGTGTTCCACCTCCCGGGACCTGCCGTCCAGGCGTGAATTGGTCGGTTCGGTTTACCGACATGTTGTGAATTTGATTGTAAATAATATCACCAATCCCAATATTAGGAAAGGTAAGTTTTCTGCCGTTGCACTGTATAGAAAACTCGCTTCCGAGTATACAAGAAAACAGATTTCGGGAAAAGAGCAAAAAAAGAGAATAAAACGCTGACATAAAATCAGCGTTAAACGAAATTGACAAATTTCATTTGGCAGTATCACTAAATTACTGCTTTTTCTGGTTGTTTATCGTTTCCAGATATTGACGCATCTCGTCCGTTGTGATAAAACCATCACCGTTTTTATCCATTTTACCAAAAATTATCATCCCGGCAGCCGAAAGAGTCGGATCATACTCGAGCATTGAAAGCTGCCCGTCACCGTCTTTATCACGGATGAAAAACCACGCCGGAAGCCCCTTAAACTCGCTCAACGGAGTCGCGTACTTTTTCTCTTGAGATTTGAACTTGGACGAAAGGATTTTTTCAAAAGAAATGTCGTCCAGCTTGTCGTCTGGCGTTTTATTTGTGGGCGAATCTGGTGAATCCTTTTTTTCTGCGTTTTCGCCATTATCACCGACCTCTCCCGTCCCTTCGCTGGTTTCAGAATCAACGGGTTTGGATTCGGTTTCTTCTTTTCCTTCGGTTTTTTCTTCCGCGTCAGACGGATTATCAGCGGACCAGAGCTTTTTCCACTCTTCTTCGACTTTATTCAAATCGGCATTGGAATAAGACTGATTTTCGTTGCCGTCTTTTTTATCGGGTCCATGAAGTTCAGATTCCGACGTCTGCAAAGTTCCGCTGAGAGGCCGAAACCCCGAAAAATTGTACTGCTGCTGGCCAGTGGTAGATCGGACAACAAAATCGGGCGGATTCGGTTTGTGCCACGACCTTTTTAAGCCGTAAACCGCAATGTGACGCAAAAATTCATCGAATGAGATTTCAAAATCGCCGTCAATATCCATACTTTGTGGTGCGCCGAGCATTTTCAGCCACTCTTCACGTTGAAGAAAACCGTCACCATCTGTGTCGTATTTTTCGAATATTGTTCCGGCATACTGCATTACCTTATACGGCATGACTGGGACAATTGATCCTAAATCTTCGTTATCTTTACTCAGCGAAGAATCAGCCGCGGATGTAAATCTGTCCGCCTCAACTGCGTTAACGAGTTTGGGCACCTCGCCAACATGTTGCTCAGCTGCTGGCTCACCTGATTGTGCGTTTGCGGCTTCCGCCTGCGCACGCCTACCACCACGTCTTCCCTGAGCTTGAGCTTCGGCAAACGTTGCTGAGACTAACAGAATTATCAGGATTAGCCGTAAACACATAGTACAGAGTTTGTGTACTGATTTATTTATACAGTACGTCAGGATATGATAATTTACTGTGCTTTTTGTATAGGTAGTCCGGTTTCTCAGAAACTGGAGCGACTTTCTGAGAAAGTCGCCTACCTAACCCACCGACTGACGCGGGTGTCTCGCAACCCTAAGCAGGGCTCGGCGAAAACAAATGAACAACGTAAAATTTATCCGTTATTCATCTTCTTCAAAATCGTCTTCGTCGTCAGCGTCTTCATCTTCCCATTCTTCGTCGTCTTCTTCTTCGTCTTCGTATTCATCTTCGTCTTCTACTTCTTCCCATTCGTCTTCATCTTCGTCCCAATCTTCTTCATCTTCATCTTCATCCTCTTCGTCATCGTCATCCCAATCGTCATCCCAATCTTCGTCTTCTTCGTCACCGTCTTCGTCCCAATCTTCGTCTTCGTCATCTTCCCAGTCATCATCTTCGTCGTCATCGCGAGCAGCGACAAGGGTACCGCCACCAGTCGAGAACATTTCGGCCTCAGT
>JBOFQC010000378.1:0-7709 GCA_051660725.1 Thermoguttaceae bacterium | reverse complement strand
ACGGAAGCGCAAATTGCAAGTGCTATGTCGTAAAATAATTGTCCGGATTCTTCGCGTATTGTAAGAACGGGGCCGAAAACGACAACGGTTGTAAGTGTTGAAGAAAGCACCGCACCCCAAACTTCGCGGGTTCCGTCGTAGGCCGCTTTGGCGGGCGATTTTCCCATGTGCAAGTGACGATCAATGTTTTCAAGCACGACAATTGCGTTATCCACCACCATTCCAATTGCGAAACTCAGGCCCGCAAGGGAAATCACGTTGATGTTTCTACCGGCAAGAAACATCACGACGAAAGTACCGATAATTGAAATCGGAATAGAAAGCGCAATAACCAACGTTGGCCTGAAACTACGCAAAAAAATCAGCAGCACAACAATTGCGAGCGAACCGCCGACAAGCATGTTGTTTTGCACAAGTTTCACCGCGGCATTAATATAAGTCGAATCGTCGGAAACTATTCGGGCTCTGATTTGATACCGGTCATTTTTATACAGCCGCATAAGTCCGCCTTCCTGCTGCAGTTCGTCAAGCACTTTTCGGACTTTCTGCATTACTTCCCGGACGTTTGCGCCGACTTCACGGCGTATGAACATATTCATGCACGGTTTCCCTTTACTTTCGGAATACATCGTGTTTTTTTTCAGGACTAGGTTGACTTCCGCCACGTCTTTCACGTAGATTGGGATTCCATCCTCCATTTTTATAATTGTATTCTTAATCGGCTCAAGAGAACTGAATCGGCCCAGCACCCGAAACCGCATATCCACACGTCCGCCAGACAAATCGCCAGCCGACTCGTTAATATTGTCACTTTGTAGAGCGTTTCGGAGCTGTTCAATTGAAATACCTTGCTGAGCAAGCACAACGGGATCGTAACGGACTTGTACTTCGTGTTCACGTCCCCCCATAATATCAACTTGCGCAACGTTTTTTACCCGCTCAAGGGCCGGCTTAATGTACCTGTCTGCGTAATCGTAGAATTCGGCAATGTCGAAATTCGGGTCTTCCGACTGGATAATTGCGTACCCAATAGCTTCGTCGGACTGTGAACTGGCGGCCCGAATAACCGGTCGATCAACGTCGTCGGGATAATTTGGCACTTCGTTTAATCGGTTCGAAGCTTCTTGCACGGCACGTCCCATATCATAGCCGACGTTGAACTCAAGCTGAATTTCCGCCGACCCGAGCGTGGCAATTGAGGTCATTTTATAAAGGCCCTGGAGCGTTTTGAGCCGTTTTTCCTGTTCGAGCAGAATTGAGAGTTCGACTTCTTCCGGACTGCGTCCATTCCAGGGTGTGCGAATTGAGATGAGAGGGCGGTCAACGTCCGGCGTGAGCTGTACCGGCACTGCCATTAAAGAGATTACTCCGAAAAGAACTGCAAGAAGAACGCCAACTGTTACTTTTACCGGGTTGTTTATTGCGAACCGTATTAAATCCATGAAACGGTGACTTTATGTAAACTGATTTATGATAAATATATATTAAACCCGGCAAAATAGGAAAAGTTTCTGCCGTTATGCGTAAATATTTTATGTGGAAATTTATTCCGGCTCCCGAAAACCGCGTAATTCATGTGGCTTTTGGTAATGGAAAACACCAGAATTTTACCGATTAAGTATACACAAATTGGAATAATTCCACAAGTTCGCCGTTTAATCAGAAAAAAGAAGGGGGCAGGATGGTGGCATACGTAATATATCATGCCGATGCTGCACAAAGTGAATCGTACCGCCCATGCCGGTCGCCGGTATAGCTCAACAAAAACGTGCAAGTAGATTTTCCTTGCAAGCTCGCGTCGTAATTTCAGCTTCTCGGCATAATTCTAATAAAGGTTCCAGCAATGCGTTGTGTGCGATTTTCTCTGGCAGCCGCCACGAACCGCCGCGAAATTCCAGCCGCTGTTGGCCCGCAAGATATTCGTACACACGCTTTATACGCCGCATCGTTTCCGGCAACTCGCCAATCCGCGGCTTTGTTATTTTTAGTGGAGAGTAGATGATTTTCTTGATTTTATTATCTTTGCAAAATGACACCAGATTTCTCAAATCATCTAACGACTGAAAATCCATCAGCCCGAAGTCGGGGATGGGAGCGGCAATCGAGGAGCCGACCAACGGGAAGCGGAGGTTGTGAGGCGAAGCTAATGCCCGCCCCGGCTCGGGGATTCGTGGAAATAGGGGGTCGATTCGCAGAGCAACCGGCACTCCCGCGTTCTGCAATTTTGACACCGCGTCGAGTCTCTCTGCGACTGTCGGTGCGCCAGGCTCTAAAATTTCCCGTGACTTATCGTTCCAAAAAGCAAGTGATACTTCCAGCCAAAGCGGCGGCAAGTTGTATTTCTGAAAGAATTTGTAATGAGGATGAGATTCTGAAATTTCACAAAGAGCGAGCAGCAGATTCAAGTATTTCGGTTGCAGTAAACAATTTGGATTCTTCGTCAAAATCGTAATTGTTGAAAACCGGTGACGAAAATCGAGAATTTTTTCAAGGGTAAACAACGAATTGTGGAACTCGTTTTCAATCGGTCCGAAAGCGTCAGTGCTGTTTGAAAGATGTAGCGGTGTGCATGGGACGTCGTAATTTTCAATGTCCGCGAGGTCTTTTATCAGTAGACGACGAAATTTATCTTTGCATTTTGCGACGGCGTCAGTTGTCTTGACACCGGAATATCCTTGCACATAACAATAATTACAGCCGTGTTCGCAACCTGTGTAGACGTTGATGCAATACCGCACACCGGAGGGAAAAAGTGCTTGATCAGCGAATGGGCAGTACCATTTTATGACGCGTGGTCTTGTGATGGAAAGTGTTTCTTTTTGCGAAGAGTGCGGCAAAAAATACAGCGCTGCACGGAGTTGTTCGTCTTCCGGGAGTCGGTCAAAAGCTGGCGCGTATTTTGAATCAACACGCGATAACAGTGATTTGCCGAGCGTTAAATCAATGGTGTCAAGTCGAGAAAATTCAACCTGTTCGTCATCAATTTCATTATCGAAAAGGGTATTTTTCATGTGAGGTAGGAAAACCTGGCACTAACGTACCCGGCTCGAAAAAAAATGAATAACCGTCGCGAAATTCCAGGGTTTACAGCGTTCTCAAAAAATATCCAGGGCGGACCCTTGCCGAGTTTTTCCGCTGATTCTGTCAACAATGCGGTTGCTGGATCGCATATATTTTTCCTTTCCCCCCTCTCCTGATTATTTATGATGTTTTTCGTGGAATGTTTACAACATAATTAATAAAAAATTGTGTAAAATATTTTTGGTCTTCATCATTAAATGAATATACGAGGAAAGGAAAGCAGAACCAGTTTTTTTGCTCGCCAGCTTCTATCCAACGTTTGCAATTCAGTGGGAATGGATAAAGGTCGGTATTTCGACCTTGAAACGCTTCTTCTGCCGAGCCTGTAAAATCAAGCATTTGGACTTTTTTGACGCATCTCCAAGTAAATAACGTATGAAAATGAAGATCGTTTTCAATCGTTTTTTCTGTCACTGATAAATTACTTAGAGGAACTGTTTTCGTGTTTGGTGACAAAAGATACTTCCACCAAAACTTTCCGCGAGGATGCGTAAGTGTGACAGTGTTATTTTCTATTTCAATTTTAGGGTGTCGTGCAATCATTGATCGCAAGTTGAAAAAATGGTAAACAGAAACACACAAAAACAAAGCGACATACATCAATGGCGGCACCTGCAAACAGAACCAAAAAACAGTGCCGTCTGAATAACAAAGAGGTTGCGGTGGGCTTACAAGCACATAAAATATCACAAGTGCTGGAAGTGACAAACAAGCGATACCCAAAAGGAAATACGCCCGTCTTGCTGAGTAATATTGCTGCCATTGCGAAAAATCTGAGATAAACCGTGGACGATTTTTCGCATAATCGTACAAGCCGGGCACTGTTTTTTCCAAACAGCAACGGCAATAATCCTTACCGTTCCATAGTGTTACCAAAGGAAATTCGTTTGTTTTACAAATTGAACAGTTCATGATAAACTATGCCAGAAAATTATAATAATATAAAAGTATCAGTGCTTATAGATTACATGAACAGATTTGATCTGACAATGTGGGTTACCTTCCATTTGATTGATAATATTTTGTGAAATTTGCAGCAATATTTCTACTGGTAAACCAACATTCAATCCATCAAAACAGTCTGCAATTGTTAGTGACGCATAATGCGAAGACGATGAATTTCTGTAATGCGTTTTCCCAACCGGGCACTAACGTACCCGGCCCGCAAAGAAAAAAACGAAAAACGCCGCGAAACTCAAGGGTTTACGGCGTTCTCAAAAGATAGCCAAGGCGGGACTCGAACCCGCACGACCGTTACGGTCAGGGGATTTTAAATCCCCAGCGTCTGCCATTCCGCCACTCGGCCTAGAACCGCGAATTGTCCGCACTTTTCCGCTTCTGTCAACCGGGGCCGATGCGGGTTTTTTCGCGTCGATCACATAAGGGACGTATCCATCTTTCCACCCGATTTTGACTTGCGAAAGATACCAAGTCTTTCCTTTGTCCGAACTCCCTTGGAAAAATAGGTACGTTTGGCCGTCTTCATCGACGAAAACGCCTGGATGGCCACTTTCAGAAGAATTCCATGCCCCCTCCGGGCCATTGGCGATAAACGGAACGTCCCACATTCGTATCCAGTTAATTCCATCCGTACTTGTGGCAACTCCGATCTGCTGTGGTTCACAATTATATGCACCTGCGTAAAACATAACGAGAACGTCCCCACGTTGGCAAAGTGTGGTCGCCTCAATACATTTCTTCTCCCACGGCAATTTCGGTTCTAATATGGCCCGATCCTCAGCCTGTGTCCAAGAAGCACGCCCCAGTTTCGCCATTGGGTCCAACAGTCCAACAGCGGGTGTGGTCGCCACCGCTGTCTTTTGAATCTGTCCTTCAGGATCGCGAGTGGAAACGTACAGATATAATGTCTCCTTAAATACAAAGGCATCCGCATCTATTGCCCGGCCATTCGTCCAATCGCCGTGAGGGTGGAATATCGGATTCTCTGGGTGCGGGGTAAAATTTAACCCATCATCCGAAACTGCATAACAAATAGAATCACTTGCCCCATTTCCGTAAGTTTGATAAAATAAATGAACTTTTCCGTTCCAAACCCTCGCACAAGGAGCCGCAGTTCCGTTTATATCGCACGTCTGCAAGACTGGCAAAATCGTCAAGAATGTCCAATTTATCAAATCAGTACTCTCTGCGATTCCGCAAGATAGACGATTAGGTTTATCTGGCGTGTCTCCGGGAAAAATCGTATAGTACATCAGGTACCGACCATCAAAACGGACCACTGTCGGATCTTTCGCAAATTTCTTTTTTCCGCTGGTTTCGTCTGTCCAACACATGACAGGGTTCGTGACCGCTGAGGAATTTGATGGTGTTATTGACACTGTTCCTTGGGGAACCGAAAACCGAAACGGTGTCGATTCAAACTTACCATCATGCGCACCTGCGGAGCCAGCATTTGCGAACACCACCACTAATCCAAAGAACGCCAAAAAATTCCGATTCAAGTTCATTCGATATATTGATTTCATACGCATAAGCAGAGGTGTCGCGGGAAACACACAAGCAGGCATAAGTAGCTTCGCGAGAAATGTTCCGCCTCCCGCGGCCTGCCGTCGAGGCGTGAACGACCTGCCGTCGAGGCGTGAATAGGTTGGCTCTGTTCCCGAGTTTTTCAATGTTTGGCGCTGATTATCTTCAGCTTACCCTAAATTGTAAAACATGCAGTTTTTGCCGGGTGACTGTATAAAATTCAACATTAATAATTTTATCTCGACAAAATCTACATGTCGTCGTAACGACCAAAATTGGATATAGGCGGTAAATCGAGTAAATTGCCGTCTCCAATTCCTCTGGCACTTAACGTTCTTCCGCTTTGCGTCATCATTGAGTCCAACCAACGTTTGCGGTACCCTTCCACCACAAAAGCTAAATATACAAACGCTAATGTAGATACACACGAAAGTAATACCAACACCGTTAAAGTCGCACTCGACGCATCTGGTGCATTTGCAGCATTAACAGACTTCGCTGGAACAACTCCAACTTTCGAATCACCAGGGTTATACTCGCCATTTCCACCCGGCGCAACTCCGCCTGAAGAACCATTTAGCGGTGGCGGCGGTATCGGAGGAGTAACGTCTTCTTTTTTCGGCTCCTCCTTGGTTGGCGGTTCCGAATTATTCATCTCTTTCAAATCTTTTGCTATTTCAGGACTAACCGGACCGCTAGGTTCGTCTGGATCTTCTATTATCGAACCACCTGATTGGCCACGTGTAACCGGAGGATTGGTGTTATCACCCATCCCGCTTTCATTGTTAGCTTTATCTTTTTTATCACCAGCCACATTTTCCGGCTCTGTGTTGGAATCAGTAGGTTCGTTTTCATTCTGAGGCGTGTCTTCCTTTGCGACTACCTTTTCATTCGGCAGGGCAATTTTCGGAGCTTCAATCTCCCTAACTTCTTTTTTTGCTATATCCTCTTTTTCAGCTTTTACAGCATCATTTTCCTTTTTCTGCATCTCCGGCTTGGCCGACACGCTTAACTTTTGCACATTCGGAAGTGGCCTGTATTTCAAAGCAGGAAACGGAGGAACGACTTCCCGACCTAATAAGTCATCTTTTCGTTTCGACGATTCGGCGACGCTTTCCTTTTCTCCAGTATCTCCAGTCTTTTCTCCTGCCTTGACCAATTTTGTCGGAAACGCGACTTTATTCAAGCGGTTGGTTGTCGGCACCGATTCAGCAGGATCATTCAAATAATCGGGTGCTTCTGACTCGCTGTCCCAATCTTTTACAGACGTTTCAGTATTAGCAGGCGTTTCAGGATTAGATGCGTCCGAAGTTGAGGTTTTCGGGCCAGGCAGCGAATCATAGCCCGGTTTTTGCTTACCATTTGACAGAGTTGAATCTGTGACATTTACCGGTTGGTCGTCGATTACCCACCCGTAAGTGACGACTTCAGCTGGTCCAAAAAATTCCGGGCAGCCACAATCAACGTATGCGGCGTTTACATAATTTGTCAAAACAAGAACGAAACCTAGAAATAAAGCCGTTAACATTGCCCCGCTCCCTTTGCGAAATGCGTTTGCAAGCGCAATTGGCACAAGAGCTTCCGCTTCGACAACATGCGCACGGTTCGCAGCAACAGTAGCACGATTTTCCTGTTCCACTGCTTGAGCAAGCGCCCGGCGTTCTTCCGCTTTCGCTCTGGCAACCCGCATGTCTGCTTCTGCTTGGTCGGTTTGAAGCCGTGCGCCAATGTTTTGCCCAACGTCAATGTCGGCAATGTCAATTGAAACAATTTGGAAAGCGGTCTGCGAATCGAGGCCGCGTTTCAGCACTTCCCTTGAAATTCGGTCAGGGTTTTCCATGACTTCGAGGTGCGTTCCAGATGACCCAATAGCCGTAATTATTCCTTCACCGACACGGGCAATAATAGTATCTTCAGTAGCGCCGCCGATTAATTGCTCAAGGTTAGTGCGCACCGTAACTTGAGCGCGAACCATGAGTTCAACGCCGTTTTTCGCAACTGCGCTGAGCGTTTGCTTGGAGGTTTTCTTTGCGTCTGGGCAAACAATAACTTTTGGGTTCACGCTTGTTCGGACAGCTTCTAAAACATCGCGTCCAGCCAAATCAATTGCACAAGCCTGGTCGAAGCTCAAATTCAAGTCG
>JBOFQC010000377.1:0-3306 GCA_051660725.1 Thermoguttaceae bacterium | reverse complement strand
CTGATTATCTTGAGCCGTATATGTACGGTTTCGTGCGGAGTGCGGAATTGGTTCTTCTTGTGCTTGATCTCGGTGACGACGGCGGAATCGAACAGTGTAAAGAAGTGATAGACAAGCTAGCGTCCACAAAAACCCGCTTGGCTACTGAATCGTATCTGGACGAGGAAGATGTCGGTCTTTCGTTTACAAGAACTTTTTTATTGGCAAATAAAATTGATCTGCCGGAAGCAAAGGATCGGCTCGAACTGTTTCACGAACTTTGTCCGCTGCCTTACGAAGAATTCCTCATTTCCGCCACCGAGGGAACCGGATTGGACACGCTATGCAAAGCGATTTACGACGCAATGGATGTGGTACGTGTCTACACCAAGGCACCGGCCAAAAAAGAAGCGGACATGGACAGGCCGTTCACGTTGAAAAAAGGTGAAACGCTTCTTGACCTTGCCGAGTTGATTCACAAAGATTACGCTTCGAATCTGAAGTTCGGACGTGTTTGGGGCACCGCGGTACATGACGGTACCGTTGTTAAAGGCGATTACGTGCTAAACGACAAAGATATCGTTGAAGTTCACGCGTGAAATATCTTTTGTTAGTGTGGGCGTGGTAATTTATGCGACACCAATTCCGGCTAATTTATGTTCAAATTGGGTCGGTTTTTCGTAAACCGACCAGTTGCCGTTCTGAGTTTCCTCTCAGTAGTGCGTGAAGCTGTGCAAGTCAAACGTTTCGGGTTAGCTTTTTCGTTCCTCGCCGTCCTGAGATTTATTCTATACTGTCGCCCGGAATAAATTGCATGTTTTCAAATGTAGGGTTAGCTGAAGATTATCAGTACCAAACATTGAAAAACACGGGAACAGAGCCGACCAGCGGGAGGCGGAACACTTCACGCGAATCGCACCGCCCATGCCGGGCTCCGGTATAGCGACAACCCTCGGGTGATATGGAGTCCTGAAATTAATCAACTTCGTTTTCTCCAGATGCACTGGGAGACCACACTTCTCTAATCGATTCGAGATGACGTTCATCACTCGATTCGCATCATTTTTCTTTTGAAATCCGATCACAAAATCGTCCGCAAACGAGCCAAACGACATTTTCCCTCGCAATAGCGGTTTGGTAGTCTGCATAAACCTTTCGTCCAACACATAATGGAGATCAAGGGAAAACAAAACAAGAACCCCCCTAGTGCGTTGTCAGTGTTAGTACTTGGATATGACAAATGGCCGAAATCTGGTATATTGACGTTTTCAACACACGGAGGCTTTGCCATGAAAAAAAGTACATTGTTCGATTGACCGACTAACAGCGAGAGCGGTGTCACCTGTTCGTGCGGCAGCACAACTGCGGTGAAGCGGCACGCTTCCCATGCGAAGCGAGTTGATTACGAATACGAACGAGCTGGTGTCGTCAATATTTTCATGTTGGCTCAGCCGCTGGGTGGCGTCGCGCTGCCGTTCGGGAATATAAAACAAAAATCGATTGGGCTCACGAGATACGGACATTGCTTGAGGAGGATTTTCCTGACGCCAAAAAGGTGATACTGGTCTGTGACAACTTGAATACGCACTCATTGGGAGCGTTTTACGAGGCGTTCGACCCTGCATTGGCGAGGTCGTTGGCAAGGCGATTGGAAATCGTTCCGACGCCGAAACATGGAAGTTGGTTGAACATAGCGGAAAACTTTGCAAAACATTTACGTAAGACAGGGTACGCAGAAGCTACGATTTTTAAAGTGTTCAAGCAAGTAAAGTTATTCTTCAACGCAATGCTGGAACATGGTTTGATAATAAAAAACGTGTTCAAAAAAGTAAGAATATCAGATAGACCAAATGAACACAGGAACCACTATGTAAGCCGAGATGTGGTAGAACGGATTATCGAAACTGGTTGCCCAAATGCCGAATGGCGGGCTTTTGTAGCATTGATGCGATACGGTGGGATGCGTTGCCCATCAGAAGTTTTATTGCTAAGGTGGTCTGATGTAGACTTTACTTGTGAAAAAGGTTTTTTTGATGGGCAGAAGAAACCAGCAATAAAATTCAGGTCGATTAAGACGGAGCATCTCAAAGGCGGGGCATATAGGGTAATACCAATATTTCAGGAATTAAGACCCTACTTAGAAGAAGCTTGGGAAGCCATACCATCAGGGGAAGGTCGTGAATACGTAATATGGGACATGTTACCTATTGGGAGCCGTCAGAACGAAGCCAGGCGATTAAAGAAGAATTTCGGTAAGGCTTTTACCGGAATTCTGAAAAAGTTGAATATTGAGGTGTGGGATAAATTATTTGTGAACCTACGTAGAAGCTGCCGGAATGATCTGGAACGGTTAGGGTATCCTACAAGAGTTTTAAACGAGTGGATGGGACACTCTGAAAAGGTAGCCAATGCCCATTACGTCCAAATGTTACCCGAAGACATTGACCGATGCCAGGGCGGGTGGCTCGGTCGGAATTCCGAGCCGTCAAGAGGAAAGAATTTGTTGAAAATCGCATATACGTTTTTCTATATGCGAAAATGTATGCTACGTAGGGTTATTTTGAGTGTTTTTTAACGCCGTATAAATTTCCGAGAATGTCGAGGAAACGTTAGAAAACACGGAAAAGCCTATAAAAAAAGGGCTTTTGTGATTGTTCACAAAAACCCTTGCAATAGGTCAGGTAGGACTTGAACCCACGACCTAGGGATTATGAGTCCCCCGCTCTAACCAACTGAGCTACTGACCCGTATACTAATCTATTCTATCTGCGACGCATAAGTGACATGCGTAAGCCTCTGTCTGCCTCGGCTTTTTTCTTCGCCTCTCGCTTGTCGAAGTCCTGCTTGCCTTTACAAAGTCCCATCAAGACTTTTGCTCGTCCGTCCTTAAAATATATCTTCAACGGAACAAGCGTTAAACCCTTTTCGTAAGCACGCATCGCAAATCGTTTAATCTCTCTTTGATGCAACAAAAGCTTGCGATCTCGTTTCGGTTTGTGGTTGAATCTATTCGCCTCAACATACTCGGGAATGTCACATCCCACCAACCAAACTTCGCCGCCTTTGATCCTGCCGTACGCTTCACTTAAGGAAACGGTTCCGCCACGCAAACTTTTCACTTCGCTACCCACTAACATAATACCACACTCCAAGGAATCAAGAATGTGGTAGTCATGCCGTGCTTTGCGATTTTCCGACACCACCTTATTATTCGGCGATGTGTCTGGCACGTTTTTTCCTTTTTTCGACTTTGACAAGACGGTACCGTGCTTCTACACCGAGCAAAACTCGGCGGCTAACATTACGTTGAACCTAAATTAACCCGGC
>JBOFQC010000376.1:0-2443 GCA_051660725.1 Thermoguttaceae bacterium | reverse complement strand
TATTGTCCGCCTATGAAAAAAAACGCACGACGTCAAGCAAGCGAACTCACGTCAAACGATGATAGAAACAACTCAAATCGTAATGACACCACGAACGGTGCCGTTTACCGCACAGTAGCGGATCAGAGACCGAAATCTGTTTCGCAGTTCCGCCCGTCACTTTCGTGTTTGTGGGAAATTGCGAAATTAGTTGACCGAGGCGACCCCTACGCACAAAGTGTGCAGGAACAAATTGACGCCGGGCTCGCGATTGGATGTAATGTACTCGCTTATGCCACGAACCGGGAACTTTTAAACAAACTGGACCGAAGCGACGAGGTGCGAAAACGCCAGGAAAGCGAGATAAAACTTGAGCGGGGAATGATTTCTGTCGGAATGATCCAACACGGCGGCGGAGCAAGCTGCGCACCGCGTGCGATTCCGAGATTAATGGAAGCGGCTGCGTTGAAATACGGTTCGCCGGTCAGTACGAAAGTTGAAAAAATTCGTCTTTCCGATTCGCAGTTGGCAAAATTCCCGATTCTTTTCATGCACGGCAGAAACGCTTTCACTTTCTCGGAAGAAGAGCGGAAAGCTCTGAAAAATTACATTGAACGCGGCGGATTCGTTTTCGTCAACTCAATTTGCGCTTCTTCGGCTTTTACGAAATCGTTTGAAGAGGAAATAAATAAAATTTTCCCTGATTCGCCGATGATGCCAATTCCGCTTGATGATCCGCTTTATTCCGACGCTTACAGTGGCACCAAAATCGAAAAGGTCGAGATGAAATTACCGCAAAAAACTGCCGGGCGTAGAATCGAAACCGTTAAGCGAATGGCAGAGCCGGAACTGAAAGGAATACGAATCGACGGGAAACTTGCTATTATTTTCTCGCCGTATGACGTAAGTTGCGCTCTGGAAAAAATTAATTCTCTCGAATGCAAAGGCTACACGCCGGACAGCGCACTAAGCATTGGAATTAACGTACTTCTGTACGCAATGGAACATTTGTAGAGTATGCTAATGCGTCTTGCAAGGCAGGCGACTTTCTCCGAAAGTCGCTCCAGTTTCGGAGAAACTGGACTACCTATACAAAAACAATCTGACATTTGCTACCCGAATATTTTGTTGACGAATTCGAGAATGGCGTCAGGGTCGCCAGTGGGACCGCCAATTTTTCGTTTGCCGATTTTCTCAGGAATCGGTACGTAAGCCTTCATGTCGTCGGTTATTCTGAACTGCCACTTTTCCGGCCTTGCCAAGAATGCCGACTTCAACTCTTCGATCAGCTTACGGGAGACGTAATCCAGCACGACGTAACCGCCGCCGAGTGTGACGCTGGTGTCACCTTCAACCGCTTTTTCAAGGTGAACGCTTCGTATACGGAACCGGTGTGCAGCCATTCGAATTTTCGCATGTTCGAGCAGTCGCTCAACTTCTCGTGGCGGTTTGCCGAACCGGTCAATTATTTCGCCTTGTATGTCTGCGAATTCCTTTTCATTTGAAATACGCGTGATTCGCCGGTACAGGTCAATTTTCATCCGTTGATTCGGCACATAAGTTTTTGGTATCAAACTTTTTCCGGGCAGATCAATCTCCACTTCTATTACTGATTTTTGCGGTAACTGTTTTAGAGTACGCACCGCACCTTCCAGAAATTGGCAGTACATTTCGTAACCGACAACGGCAATGTGTCCGCTCTGCTGAGTACCTAGAATGTTTCCGGCACCACGAATTTCAAGGTCGCGCATCGCAATGTTAAATCCGGCACCAAGCTGCGAAAACTCTTCAATTGCGCGGAGCCGTTTGGCGGCAACTTGCGTAAGAGGTTGGTTCGCGTCGATCAGCAAATAACAATACGCCTGGTTTTTATACCTGCCAACACGTCCGCGAAGCTGGTGTAATTCGGAAAGCCCGAACCGATCCGCCCGGTTAATGAAAATCGTGTTCGCGTTTGGTATGTCGAGACCGCTTTCAATAATCGTGGTGCAAACAAGAACGTCAAATTCGTGGTTGACAAATTCACGCATAACCGTTTCGAGTTCGTTTTCGTGCATTTGGGCGTGACCGATACCAATCCTGGCTTCGGGAACAATTTTGTTTATTGCGTGTGCCACCTCTTCAATGTCCTGCACACGGTTATGAACGAAAAACGCCTGTCCACCACGAGCCAATTCACGTAAAATCGCAGACCGTACAAGCTCAGGGTGATACCGCACAAGCCGTGTTTCAACAGCCATTCGGTCTTCCGGCGGCGTCTCGAGGTTGGAAATGTCACGCAATCCGACAAGTGAAAAATGCAGTGTGCGTGGTATCGGAGTTGCCGTAAGTGTCAGAATATCAACTGTTTGTCGTAATTTTTTCAGCCGCTCTTTGTGTTCGACACCAAAACGTTGTTCCTCGTCGATTATAACCAATCCGAGATTGTGAAACAGCACATCTTTGGAAACGAGCCGATGTGTTC
>JBOFQC010000375.1:0-2545 GCA_051660725.1 Thermoguttaceae bacterium | reverse complement strand
ACCTAAATTGTTTTATGTTAGCTCCGGAACCATAATCATAGGTAGTCCAGTTTCTCCGAAACTGGAGCGACTTTCGGAGAAAGTCGCCTACCAAACATCGCCGAGCAATTTTGCCTGAACGACTGGTTCATTTGCGGTTAACATGCAAAATAATTTTGACGCTCAGTATCCATTATCCGAAAACTCGTAATAGAAAACAACTCATTTTTTAAGGAGAAATGGGATGAGTTTTTTACCATTACCAAATGAACCTTACGCTACTAATGTAAGGTTCAGTAATGATATGCTTAGAATAGAATTTGCGGATGGAAGAGAGTTATCTGTTCCTATTGTTTGGTTTCCCAGACTTGCAGATGCAACTTCTTCACAACTTGAGGACTGGCGGTTAATTGGAGCCGGTGAAGGTATTCATTGGAACGTACTTGACGAGGATATTTCAATTTTGAAATTGCTCGGACATGCAGACTGAAAACAGTACGGTATATTTTATAGTCAAACTAATCGATAACTTATGGCTGCGTTCAAATTTCGACTTGTTGCGCTACAGAAGATTCGGGAGAACATACGCAGAGACAAGCAGGCGGAGTTGGTGAAAGCTTACGAAGCGGCGAAAATCGTGGAAGACCAAATCGAAACGGTTAAAAACGAACTTGTTTCCTGCATTGAAAGCGGTCGCGAAATGCTACAGGGTGGCAAAATCAGCATCGATTATCTTCTCAGTATGCGGCGTCGTGAAGCATTTCTTATTACACAGCAAAAACACGCTGAAAGCCAATTGGAACAGATCCAGCAGGAAATAGAACGTCGTCGTATTGCCGTGATGGAGGCCGACCGTGAAGTGAAAGTACTCGAAAAGCTGGAAGAAAAATTACGTGACAGACACCAACGCGAAGCCGCTCTTGCGGAACTGAAGCAAATGGACGAAATCGCTGGTCGGCCTAAAACAAATATAATTTAAGAGTTTATAGAACATCAGTTTACAGCGTCGTCTGATCGTCCGCGAGTTCTTTTGTTTTTTCGTCGGTGTCTTCTTTCGGTTGTACAACTGCGGAGATACTGATACATGGCGTCACATCCGGGTTGTCGGTCTCGATCTCGACTTGTTCTTTCAGTGTTGAAATTACTTTAACGTCAGGTGCTTCAAATGTAAGTTGCATCACGTAAAGTTTTCTAGGCTGTTCTTCCGCAGTGGTGCCAGAATCAACTGTAATCGCTTTGTCCGAAGTTTTGATATTCTTTATACGAAATGGTTTAACACCTGACACCACAAGAGGACGTACAGCTTTTTCGCCGGCATGCAATGCTCCGAAATTAAATTGGTCAGGTTTTGCTGTTATCGGAGCATTAACTCTCCCTTCGATCATCAAAGGGATGCTGTTAGATTTAGGTTCCGAGGTGACGATGAAAATCCGGTCTCCGAGTTCGCCGACTGGTGCGTCAGGGCGGAGTTTGACTTTTATTTGCGTTTCTGCACCACCACGAAGAAGTTTGGTGTCAAGTATCTCAGTCGTGATATGCGGATTGTCGGATTTGACCTCTTTCAAACTCCAGAAAGAGTTTCGGCCCTGATATAAAACTTTAACGATCTTCTCGCGTTCTTCGCCAACAGGGACGTCACCGAACACGACACTTGCCGGTGAAAAAGATACGTCAGTACGAACATTACCGGTAACTTGCAGAGCCGCTTTACCGGTGTACGGCTTGTCGAATTTAACACGAATCGTCGCCTTTTGCGGCCCCTTTACTTTATCCGTGTTGAAATGTACAAGAATGTAACCGGTCTCGTTCGATTTTATTGTCGTCTGCTCAACTGTCGGGGTGGAGCAAACACAACTGCTCTCCACATTGCTTATGCGAATGTCTTCGACGTAGGGATTATAAACGGGAAACCTGTACTCAACTTTTGCGTCTTTCGGAACAACCCCGAAGTCATGATTTTTAACTTCGAAAAGTTCGTTTACCCATTCCTGCGCTGAACCAGGCTGGGTTAGGAAAAACAGAATCGACGCAAAAATTGGTAATGTTTTCGCAAACATTTTACGTGAATGAAGTTAGAGAGTTCTTGTGAGTTATCAAATCCTGCTTAAGTTGCAACCACATCTTAAAATTTCACGCACGTCAGAAATTCTTTCCGGCAAGGATACTTTTGCAGTATAATATTGATGTCACCTCGGAACTTCGGCTCCGAGGTTGTCAAAAAAACGCAAAACTTCTCCTGCAATCAATTACCGCATCCAAGTCGGATAGTGGTCGGACAACGGTAATTTTACGCATGAAATTTTTTCGATACCATCAAATGACAAAAGTTCCTTGATAGCATCGGTTGGCGGCACGGCGTCAAGTGAAAGCACACCAATGGCGTCACCACCAGGTTTCGGCAGTTCACGACCAAGTGACATGTGCGCGATGTTTACACGGTGTTTGCCGAACACGCCGCCTACACTGCCGATGACGCCGGGCATATCCTTGTGGTTGAAAATCAATAATGTACCGTCAAGGTAACTTTCGAGTCTGCAACCGTTTATGGTTACGAGTCTCGGCATTG
>JBOFQC010000374.1:0-2387 GCA_051660725.1 Thermoguttaceae bacterium | reverse complement strand
ACGGTTACGAAAATTCTATTTTTCACCGAGACACAGTAGTTTTCCGTCACCGGTTCCGATTAAAATTTTTCCTGTCACAACGGCTGGCGAACCAAGCACTTGATCGGAAAGCTCAATTTTCTGGATGAGTTCGCCGTTTTCAATATTAAGAACGTAAAAATTGGCGTCAGTTGAAGCGAAATAAACCCGTTTCCCGTCGATTACAGGGCCGCCTTCAATCCTTCCTTTAGTTTTAAATGACCATTTCGGCTGACCAGTTGCGGTGTCAAGCGAATGAATTGTGCGATCAAATCCGCCGAAAATAACCGAGTCTTTCGAAACGGCAGCTGGACCTCGAACAGCTTGTTTTAATTTGAATCGCCACAAAAAGTCCGACTTTTCCCAATTAATCGCAAGAAATTCGTTCCCCTCGGTCCCAACGAAAAGTTGGTCCCTCTCAACAGCAGGCGTCGCACCAGTCGGAGAATCAAGCGGAAGTTTCGTTATCAGCTTACCATCTTCTAGATTTACAACATGCAGATTCGCGTCACACCCTGCCACAAACGCACGATTTTCCACAATTGTCGGAAAGCACCGAATCTGGTCGTCAGAAGTGTAAGTCCAGACATGACTTCCATTCTCTGCTTCCAGGCAGTATAACTTGCCATCTTGCGAACCGAAGATAATCTTTCCGTTCCAAAAGTTGGGACTGTTGTCGATAATTGTGCCGGCTTTATAATTCCAGATCGTTTCGCCGGTTTGCGAATCGAGAGCGAAAATCGTCCCATCTGGATTAGCGACGAAAATTCGTCCGTTTTTCGGTTTTGGCTTTTCTTCATTCGGCTCCAACTGGTTTGGCGAAACGTACAAAGCGGGAGCCATAAACCCAGACTCGTTTGGAAAATGCCAACGTTCTTTGCCGGTTTCGAGATCAACGGCAAGAAACCGATCTTCTGATGAGCCGACGAAAACGGTATTCTCAGCTATTATCGGGGTGGCCTCAAACCAACCTTTTTCCAGCTTATACTCCCAAAGCGTTGTAAGCGTATCTGGCAATTGCGAAGTGGAAACACCGCTTGCCTGTGCATTCCCCCTAAAGTACTGCCACGATTCAGCAGAGAAAATATTTTCGCACACCCAAAGCTGACAAATACACAACAAAATAGTACGCAAAACGTTATGCCGTGTCTGCTCGAAAACATATTTGGCAGAACGAAACAGATTCCTGTGTGCGAACCTGAAGCTGGTAAGTGCAAATAACAAGATTTGTCGAGATAATGTGTGTTGCATGATAAAATAATATATTGTCGCTCGGCAAAAACTGCATGTTTCAAGTGTAAGGTAAGCTTAAAAGAGAAGTACCAAACATTGAAAAACTTGGGAACAGAACCGACCAATTCAAGCCTCGACGGCAGCAAGGTTCCCGCCATAGTAGGCTCCGGAATAATTGCTGATTTTACAGTAGTTACACATGCAAATCAGGATGATTGCTCATGAAAACAACATTGAAGATTGAACCCGATGAAGGAAAAACAATGCTCGTTATCGGCATGAAAAACGGAAAACTGTCCCTGCCGATGAAGCCGAAAACGTTGTCTATATTGGTCAAATTCGCTTGAGGGCAGCTTTTCTGGAACGATTTTACAAACGTCACGTCTCTCGATCATATTGTCTAAACCTACGTAAAGTCAAGCTCATACCCTTTTATTTTACGAGTTTTGCCACTTGGAAATGTTTCTGCGTTTAGCGGCTGCGAAACCAAGTGTAATAGAATCTGGGTGAATGGGAATGCCCCCTACTTGACTACTTATCAGCTGGCAATATAATTACGACTTCTTTGATGTTGAGTGACATGGACATGTTAGTCAGCGTAAACATAAGATATTTGGGATTGTAGCTCAGTTGGTAGAGCAACGGACTTTTAATCCGTAGGTCCTGGGTTCGAGTCCCAGCAATCTCATTCCGCTAAAACGCCGCAAGTGCCGTATTTTATAGGTTCTGCGGCGTTTTACGTTTTCTTGACTCGTAGGTTTTTCTTCGCAGTTTTGTATGTTTATGCCCAGTAGAACCCAACAAGAACCGAGTATGAAGGCCCCAAAAAGAGCACCACATTAATGCGCACATTTCTGGCACAGGGGATTGTATATATATTTGATCAGGTTTGGAAGAGTGGATTCTATGATCCAAGTTGGTGACTTATCCAGCCAGCCAACGCCGGGGATTTAAAATCTACGTGGAAATTTGCTATTTTTGTTGCGATAACCACAGGTGTATTGCTGAAACCCCTACGTTTTACGGTACTTGCGGCGTTTTTTGTTTTCTTGTTCACTGCCCGACTGCACATTCAGAACTGGGAGATAAGTACGTTTAACCCAAATGGAAAGGGCACTAATCCGGTCAAATAGTGT
>JBOFQC010000373.1:0-3378 GCA_051660725.1 Thermoguttaceae bacterium | reverse complement strand
CAAAGCATCCCTACAATTGGCATGCTTCCCCAAACAAAAACTCCTTTGAGTTCCAACCAACGAGGCGATAGTAAACCTGTTGTGGTCATCCACCAAAGTAAATATGGTGTCGCCCAAAATCCTAGAACGCACGCGATGGCAATTATCAATGAAACAGCATATATTAATCGACTCATAATGACACCTTTTGTTCAAATCGATCCGTAAAAAATCCCAAAACTATTGAATTGCTCGAAAACAAAGTATGCCCAACCACACGCAACGTCTCGTCGTCCATTCGCATCTGCATTTCGCCAAAAATGTGTTCGATATGACAACGAATCTTCGATTTCATGCGATTGTTCTCCTTTACTTCTGACACCAATGACGGACGATTTTTCGGAATCCGTTCGCAAACCAACGGGTTGTAGCCTCGCTGCCGCAATTTTTCTTCACGTTCCTTGCTTACATAACTGGCGTCAATGTATTTCTGCTCCAAAATGTTTGGATTGGCCGCAAACGATTCTGGCACCATGCCGTTCTTGATCTGCTCATTTCATCTTTGGTATTACGTTGTTTTGGTGTCAGGTATATCGTGAGCGAAACGGAGAGTCCTAAAAAGTTCGTCCATGACGCCCGCGCTCTAAAATCTACTCTTATAATTTCTCGTATAGCAAGTTCTTGATTGAGCCTGCCTGGTTTGCATAGTTACCGGTTGACATGTGACGTTGGCTGATTATGGTTTTATTCGTAGAACTTATTTGACCTTCAAATATCGGGTCGGTTGAGTCAAGTACAAGTCCGTCATTCGGATTCATCCAACAAGACGGCGTTTCACGTTCAATTATAAAAGGCGCAGTCGCTTTAACTTCTGCCGTTTTATGCGGCGTATCAGCGCGTGGTATCAACATTGCATAAGTCGTCTCGCCCGGTTTGAGTTTTCTGGTCAATTTTTGCATTTTGTACTTGCTTTCCAACAGTGACGGACACTGAAATACCGGTATGTCAATGTCATGAAATTGCCGATTATATTCGCTGTCCCACGGTTCGTCTAGCCGGATTTTTTCGTATAATTCCGTAAGCTTCGGGTCGTCGAGAAACGGCAAAATCAGTACCCGCCAACTGTGTAGCGGCTTTCCGCCAGTATCGGTACTAAACATCGGTGGTAACGTGCCGTGCCGCTGTTCATACATCAAAGCCGCAAGAATCACCTGCTTCAGGTTCCACATGCAATCGCTACTGATAATCGCTTCGCATACCGGACCAATAGCGGGACAAAATAACGCACTGAAAATATCACCTATTTTTTTTGAACGGTAATTACGACTTAAAAAAAGCCTGAAGAAGCCAGCTGCGTTCTCAATTGGCGTGTCGAGGGTTGCAGAAAACTTATCTATATCAAATTCACCTTCTTCCAGTTCGTCGTACATTTGGTTGAGTCTGGCACTGGTAACGTTCCAATCTATGTACTGCCTGAAATCAACCATCTTTCCTTCCTTTTTTGGCATAATACCAAAAAGCTCATGAAAATCTTCTTTATTCACGGCTGTAAACTGCAGGGCCGAGAGTGCAAGATAACGTTCCGCAACAAGGTTTTTCTCAAGCGAAGACCGTTTCGGCAGGTTACGTAATTCACGCAATAACGTTAGCAGTTGCTCTTCCGTTGGCTTGGGATTTTTTTCAACTGTTTCTTGTTTATCTGGTGTTATAGCGTCAAAGCATGGTATTTCATACGCTATTGCTACACTCGCGTTCCCGTTCAATTTAGCGACTAGTAAACCTTTGTCGACTTGACAACCGAGCCTCGCTATTGTCACAACATCTTCGTACGCTTTGTCAAAGTCACCGTTTTTTAAGCTAAGGTAGGCCCGAGTTTGAAGTGAACGAACAACTTCACGTAATTTCATGATATCAGGTAATAACAAATCAAGCAAAGTTGCTATTTCGGAATTGTTATTTTGCGTAAATGGAATACAAAACACCGGTTTTTTCGCAGCTTCGACGAAAACGTCAAGTCCCGGACCGTTTTCTTCGGCGTACTTTGTAATCAGTTGCCAACCTTCTTCTGTAATATTTGGTTCATGATAAATATTACTAAGAAACTTGCCCCAAATGCGTTTCCGGTATTCACTTGCATCTTCACCTTCCGGGACATTTGCGGTTAAAAACTCGTTAGCCGTCACGAACGGAATGCTCGGTTTATCTACATTCGGGTCAAGACCGAGCTTTTCGTACATCTGATTAATGTACGCCTCTTTATCTTTTTCTTGCGGCTGTTCACCAAAATTGACGCCTAATTTTTGTACCACGAGCCTGTATCCATTATCCTCGGTGTCAATTCCGGGCGAATACGTAAGTTCTTCCAGCGCCTTGAAATAATCGATGTGTTTCCCGTCGGAAGTCCTCGGTTCCGTTACGTACGTTGTCTTCTTGGAAATCATTAGCGGCACTTCACGCAAACCTGAAAAAAACATCGCAAGTGCGCCGAGCAGAAAAATAACGAACAACAGTAATAATTTGTACCAAATCTTGCGTTTCATAGCGTATTTCTATGTGAAATTGTGTATGTCTATTGAACTAACTACTTAAAAGTGAGTATTTAAGTGTAGCATAATTTTTAACTGGTTTTCAATGAGTAAAAATGGGCACAGATAGATTGAGACTTTATTACTATTTTGGTTTACCATATTATTGATCTTGCAATTTGTGAATTGACCGTCTTTATAGCAGTTTTGTGGGGAAATAGCGCCATATCCACCAGAACCAAATCTTTGACTAAAATCGTTTGTCATTCCGATATACACAATCTGCTCATCAAGAACGAAGATATAAAGGCCGCCTTTTATATCACCGTCGATTTTACGATTCAATTTGAATTTGCAAAAAGGACCTTCCCCGTATTCATGCAAATCGCTTTTGTCCCTGTCTTGCTTTTTTTTGTATGTACCTTCAATGTCCTTTTCTGTTATCTCAAAAGGTTCCTTTTGAAATATGTAAGTTTTACCATCAACTTCAACTTCAAATGAGTCCGGCTTGTTTTTCAGGGTTTCACTCATAGTTTCTTTTGTCATAACTGGTACTTTTAGCATTTTAATTAATCCTTTCTGTAGTGATGAATTTCTGCTCGAGCAAGCGAAAAGTCTTCCCCCCCATCCGAAAGGGCGTTCGATAAGCCACCTATTATACTCGATTTACCGAACCGTGTCAGCTAGGGAATTGCGCTACAAAATAAGAAAAGTCTCCGTCCGAGCCGGTTTTCACCCCAGGGCCGACGCATCAAAATGCGAAATTGGCCTGTTTTCCAGTCTGAAAATAGTGTAAAATCCGCTTTTCCAACAAGGAGGTCTCATGGAAAAGCAGCCCAAAAAGCATATCAAAAACGATGTCAAAAAGTTAAAC
>JBOFQC010000372.1:0-4178 GCA_051660725.1 Thermoguttaceae bacterium | reverse complement strand
GGAAACGCTTTCCCAGCACTGCGGCAGCTTCGTTTCACTCCGCCGCCTTGTACTGGGCTATTGATAGTGTGACCCTGTCGGGTCGGGAGTGTTTTTCCCAACGAAAATAGACAGGTATCGCGCCCGTTTTTGCCTATAATTCGGGAAATTCCAGTAGTACATCTTAAATTCTATTTTATTGGCTCTTTTTAACATTTTTTGCCGGAATACACTGCCCATTTTCGCTATTTTGTGGTAGGTTATTACACAGACAAAGTGAAAGGCAAATACTTTGTCGGCACCAATATTCTTATTCAACAAGCCTATATATAGCCGCTTTGAATAGCCGATTTTCCGAATAATGACAATTATTGGCTTTGGGTAAAAAATCCGATGCGAAAAAGCGTAGTCACCAAAACCGTTCCAATCGCAACAATCGGCCTGGTAATCTTTTTTCAGTGCCTGGTCTTGTGGGTCGGTTCTGCGCTCACTCAGGAGATTAAGTCGCCCAATCAGGAAAACGACAAGCAGATTCGTTTCAAAGAGTCACCGCTGCAGGTTTGGTTCGTAAATAAAAACGGTAATCTGATTGCTACAATAAAAGATTTCACTCTCAACGAAATCGAGAAACGCTTATTCGAAATTGCCAAAACCGAGGCTCCTTTGTACTCGATCCAAAAAATCGAAGCTACTGGAACTGTAAACGACGAAATAGCACAAATTTGGTTTGACGTTACTATACGTACAAACAACGAACCAATAGTTCTCGTTCCAATCGGACTCTCGGAAGGCGTCAGAGTAATTAATAGCAAGCCCCAAAACGAGGAAAATGAAAACGCCAGCGGTGCAATTGCCGAGAATAATTCCAATATTAACGACACTGATAAAAAAGAACCGGACTTCACTTACAACGGTCAAGGATCTTGCGAATTAAATATTGACCAGAAATCGAGTGGATACATCTTTTTGATTCGAAACAGTAAAAATCCCGCGCCAGTTGGAGCAGAAAATTCAGGCGATTCTTCGGAAGCCAATACGGCACTAAGTGGAAGCACCACTCAAAATGTAGGAAATACTTCAAGTGGCAACTCTTCCGACGAAAATTTACGAGACGGATTAGACGACTCACGAGAACATAAAATTGGTTTTAAGCTCGCTTTTCCAGTTGCTTTTCTTGCGCAGGATGAATACCGCGTTAAGTTGACGTTTCCGGAATCTGTAAGTTCACGGCTTCTGCTCACGGCGCCAATGCCAAGTGCAGTGCCGACTCTGATCCAAGGTTCGGGAATGCTGCTTCCGACTACTTTTCCGAATGAAGAAAGTACCAAATTTGAAATTCAAGGCGTAAACGGCAACACCGAACTGGCGTGGCGGAAAGTTACGCCGCAACAGCAGGATGAGAGGCCGACAGTAATTCAAGTAGAAGACGCACGTATTAACGTAAGTTTCACAGACCACGAAACAATTTTCGACGCGACGATACCGGTACGAAACGTTGGTGGCGTGCTAAAGCGATTCCAAATCACGCTTCCGACCGGCTCGCATTTGGTACAAGACACTTCTAATACGCAGGGGCCTACAGAATACCAGTTAAGCGAAATTGCATCTGAAACAGGAGTGCCAACCGTTGAAGTGATCAGAATCGGTCCGGAAAAACCGGACGCAACGCTAATGGTACGTTTAAGAGCGAGCAGGCCGTTTAACAATGACGTTGACAGTGTCGAAGAAGAATTCGCCGGCTTCAACGTCATTGACGCCAAACGTCAGTCTGGCCGGTTGATACTTGAAACGCCTTACGAAAAGCGCATAAACTGGGAAGCCAAAAGCGGAATACGTCTTGATGCTGGTTACGACACGGTTACAGGTTTGAGCGTATCACCTCAACGGGAAGGTGTTACCACGATTCCGTTTACATATTATTCGCAGCCGTTTTCGTTGCTTGCTAAAGTGGTGTCACCACAAACAAGAGTTCGTATCAAGCCGGAATACCAGATTCTAATTGATAACGGCCAAGTTACGTTGTACGGAAAACTCGCGGCTACGGTAAGTGGTGCCAAACTGAATCAGCTCCAATTAAACATATCTGATTGGGAACTTGACGACATTGGCCCGGCAAACGTAATTGATGCCGTTGGTATTGTGTACGAAAACGACAAAGGTTTGATCTCGATTCCAATAATGGAAAGGTCGGATTTCGAAATCACTTTTACTGCTTCACGTTTCCTTAAAAAAGGCGAGAATAACAGAGCGTACATAGAGTTCCCGATTCCGTTGCCGATTGTTGACCGGATTGAGCCGGGAAACGTGACGATTACACCAGCCGACAACGTGGAATTGGTTACCAACACGCAGAATAACGTCGGCTTGACGCCACTTCCTCGCGGTGTTTCAGCAATTAAATATTTCAGCACGGCCAAACAGCAGGAACCGCTGGTTTACCGTATTGATATGATGTCACCTGAACTTGGGTACAAGGCGACATTTTCGTCGGATTTGCTTTTTCACAAGCAAGAAGTTTCGGCCAGTTCACGTAGCAACATACGACTGCTTGACGCTGAAGAACAGGTGAAGCAAACAATTACGTATAACGTACAATACGAACCGCTTAACGAAATTGTGCTGCAGGTTCCGAAATCAATAGAAGAACTTGGCGGGGTTAAGTTTACGTTTGACGACAAGCCAATTGAATCACGTCAAGTCGATACGCTTGATTCGTTGGGCTCAAGTTTTGTGCGGCGTCGAATAACATTACCGACGCCGCTTATTGGTACCGGCGTGCTTACGGCCAGATATTCAATTGAACGGATTGAGGTTCAAAAACAGTGGACCACAATGGTGAACATCCCGTTAATCGTGCCTGATGACACCACTAGAATTAATTTAATCGACCAGATTGCAGCCGTTACGGTTCAGAATGGTATCAATGTTTTCCTTTCCGAAAAAAGTGAAAACGGTGCAAACAACGAAAACAACACTTACTTGGACAGCGTAAAAGGATCAAACGGTAAAAACGGTGTCAGCAATGGTGTCAATAATGGCGTGAGTATTGACGGAAATAATCCCAACCTGAACGCAATGAGTTCGGTTCAGGTTAAACAAGACGTAAATAATGCGGAATTGAAATCAAATGCGTTATCTGCGAGGAGTTGGAAATCAATTGATAAAAACGAATCGTTTGAGTCAGGCATGACAGGTTTCTTCTTCTCGACGAATCGTTGGGAAAATGCCGTTGGTTTTAACGTGCAGTTGAATTATTACGGAATTCTCGGTACAACCGTTGTTGATCGCGCGTGGATACAGACATGGCTTACGGACAAAGTTCGTGTTGACCGGGCGATTTTTCAAATCACAAGTGATCTCGAAACGATTACGCTTATATTACCAAGTGGTTTTGATAAAAATCGTGTACAGGTTTTGTGGGATAACACAATTTGTAATCCACTTTATAACGCAGACGGAGAATTACAAATCAATCAGCGTTCAGAAGAGCGTGGCAAACCGCACATGTTAAACGTGAAGTATCAGATGTCCGGCGAATCAATTGGAAACTGGGTTTCAGTTGAGCTTCCGTACTTTGATGAAGATGTATGGGTACGAAGAACGTACTGGCAGTTAATACTGCCGCGAACTAACTTGGTTCTCGGTAATTGTGAAGGTTGGACATCCGAGTTTCAATGGGGCTGGAACGGATTTTTCTGGGACCGCAAACCGTCTCTCGGTCAGAACGAGTTGGAACTTTGGTCGGGCGTTTCCGAAAACCAAAAAATTCCAACCGAAACTAACCAGTATTTGTTTAGTGGTTTCAAACCGCCGGAACATAATAAATTTTTTATCGTTAACCGATCACACGCAATACTGGTGTCAAGCGGTGTGGTGTTACTAGCCGGTTTACTATTAATTTATATACCACGCTTGAGAAATATTGGCGTATTATTTGCGTTGATTGTGTTGCTTTTTGCTATTTTAATTTACCAACCGACTCCGGTATTACTGGTTTTACAGGCTTCGGTTCTTGGAATTGTACTCGCACTGCTTGCGGCAATTTTCGCTAAAATTCTGGTTCGCAACGACCAATGGAAATCGCATCCACTTATTGTACCGCCAAGCGTCGCAACTGAAGTTGGTGGTGCTTCAAGTTCGCATGAAGTTTTGCCGCAGGTTATTATTGCCGACACGTCAAGCAAGCACTCAAATAGTGC
>JBOFQC010000371.1:0-7552 GCA_051660725.1 Thermoguttaceae bacterium | reverse complement strand
TGTACTAAACCATAACTGTTTACTTTCTCATTTTTCGTACGCGAAGAAGATTTACCCCAAGTTTCTAATGCTTGGGGTTTTTTTATGGATTCGGATTTGCACACTTATATTGTGCTTTACGTCATCAAACTCCCTATCTTCCTGAGCCATTTTCTAACGACTTGTAAAATCGTAATAACTTGTAATAATAGTGTTAAAGTAAAAATACGCGGTCTCTACTGCTACTACTCAACAATTAAATAATGATTTGATAAGAATATGCAACGGTTCCTGGATTCGATAAATAGTTCAACAGAGAAAAGTGTACGTCAAATATTGAAGTCAAGCGATGTAAAAGGAGCTTGGAATTACTGGGCCGAACTGTTGAAAAACAGAGCTGCGGAGTTGGATATAAAGGAATACGCCAAACTCCTTTCAAACACAGGATTTACGAACGAAATGCTTGACGAAGCGTGTAAGTTGGTGCTTTCTACGAAATCTTATTCGCCGAGTGAATGGTTAGACAGTTTAGATTCTTTGATAAAGTATTGTTTAACGTTTGAGTTGAATGAAAACGAAGAGGCGAACCAAAATAAGTTGCCATTTGAGCCTCTGAAAGAACAGAATCGTGGTGAACTCGCTTACTTTCTAGGTTCCGTGCTCTCGGAGTTGAAATCAGCAAAGCAACTTATCGAAACAGGAAAAGCAATCTTCGCAAAAGGTCTCGACGAACTCGTGGACGGAGCCGGCTTACCTTCTGCACAAAATTACTTGTTAGTGCGTCCGTTGTTGTTTTGCTGGACACGTGTGTTATTTCTGGGCCGTAAAACCGGCAATTTACCGTGGAAGAACAAGGCGCAGCAGCAGTACGAATGGGTTGTTTTGCATACGCTTCGTTTTACACGCAAGGACGGGTCTCAGGTGCTTGGCCGACCGTTTTCATCTTATAGTTTATCTTTGGGCGCTGAATTTAAAGAAGCGAAAAACACCACTGATTCAGTCAAAGCAAAAGAAACATTCTTAAACCACAAATCGTTTCGTGACGCTTTGGAAGTGGCTCTTTCGTTCGACTCTGACGAACTTGACCGCCGCGTTGCCCAAGTTGTGCTTCCTAATCGAAAAGGGTTCACGAAAAGCAAAAACTCGGATAACAAATCGCTCCCGGAAGCGTCGTATTTTTCCGACTGGAGCGGAATCGGAGTACTGCGAAGTGGCTGGTCACATGAGGAGCCAGCTGTCACGGTTCTGTACGGCAAATCTCCGTTTGCACAATATGATCCGAACAATATTTATTATGAGTCGAGCGATGCGAAAAAAAGCTGCACAGATTCGAATGTGCTGTGTGAATTCAGTTGCAAATCTCAACCAATCATAAGTGGCAATTGGGTTACAACTGTTTGGAAAGGAGGAAAGAAACTTGAGTCGTCAGGAACATGGAACGCAAACTGCGAAATTTGCGAGCCAACGCATGACTATTATGAGCTTGAAACCATGCTTTCGGACGGTTCGAAACTTCAGCGGCACTTCTTATTGGTACACGACGACGAGTTTTTAATTTTGGCCGACTCGGTGATACCGCAGCGACTTGATAACGAACAAAGTGACGGAAGTGGTGTCAAAAAAAATGAAAGCAAATCAGGGAAAATCGAGTTGGAAATACGTCTGCCGCTGTCGGAATCGGTGCGTATTCAAACCGGTGAACCACAAGGAACCGAACGCATAATTTTTTCTACAACGTATTCGAAAGAGGGACCGATTTCGCGAATATTACCATTGGGTTTGCCGGAATGGGAGACAGCCGAATCATCCGGCGAGCTTCTTGTAGAAACGGTTTCAAACTCAGGTAACGGCAAAAACACACTTATCTTTAAACAGTTTGGAAATGGAGACGCCATTTTCGCACCTTTATTTTTCGACTTGAAAGGGACGAGACTCAAACACCCGTACACATGGCGTCAACTGACAATTGGCGAAAAGTTGCAAAACGTGACATCAGACAAAGCTGCAGGATTTCGCGTGCAAGTTGGCAAAGATCAGTTTTTACTCTACCGTTCTCTTGCTGCAGCGGCCAATCGTACAGTTTTAGGACATAATCTGGTAAGTGATATGTTTCTTGGACGTTTTACAAAAGACGTTGGTGTCGAATCAATTGTCGAGATTGAAGAAGAATGATAAAGTAGCGAAGTATTGGACACCTCTAAAAATCGCAAAGATGGTAAAGAAAACAACTGGTGGTGTTTGGATTTGTCGGGCGGGAAGTAGTCATTACAGTCCCAGTCCCAAAGCGAACATTGCTAAAATAACAGCAAAAGTCATTAAGATATTTTGTGATTGAATGGTGGCAATCTGGAGCCTAATTGACAACACGGCAACCAGTGTGGCCAAATGGTAGTAGAGTAAATTCAGAGCGCAATATACAAGCTCAAACAAGCCTCTTGCAAAAGGGTCTCCGCCTCCAATAGTGTAACCTCCCTCGTTAAGGTTCATGTTGAAATTTATTGCACCAAGCATCAAAGCAACAAGTAGCCAAGATATTGTGATTGAGATACCTCGCTTAGCGCCAGCAGAGCAATTCTTCGAAAAAAACGACCAAAATATTACTAGCGAAATCACAAATATTATCGCAATTACAGAAATTCTAATAGGAAAATTAATGGTCGTGCAAGCTAACAGTAACAAAATACACAGAAACCTGTTCAGCCATATGAAATGCGGCTGAGTGGATTCGGTTTCATTCGTGCATACAATTTCGCCGTTTCCCTTTTCTATTGATGTGAAATCTGCCGATACCATTTTACGTAGTGTAAAACGCCACGTACCACGCACAGTTAAGCAGATCAGGTAAATGAAAAACACTAATCTCAGCGATATGTACGGGGAAGTGTCAATGTAATTGTTCGGAGAACGTCCATCGGCAATCAATCTGAGATTATACAGGTACGTTTTTGAGACGAAGTAAAAAACGAACATTCCAATTACGGCACCAATTACGGTCAGGTTTATCCATGCCGTTTTTCGTGCCGAGACGCACAATTCCCGTTCGGTAGCGGACGTTTCTTCGGTAAGTCGACGTAGTGCCACAACGGCTTCTTGCATTACGATAACAGTTTTCCAGACAATAATCGGACACACAATTATGAATGTTCCCGAAAAAAAAGTCATTTCATTTTTTAGCCCTCCATAACTGAACAGACGACTTGTTGTACTCGTCAGATAAACATAGCCTGTAAAAGCGAGAAGCAACACACCAATAGTAACGGCTGAAAGTTGCCCTAACCGAAGAAGCAAAAGGACAGTTTTGTTCGTGAAAGCCAATGTCTTTAGCGCGTTTATCTGTTCGCCAATAATGCAACTTCCCGCGAAAAGTGTCACAATACCGGACGCAAGACACACAGTCAAGATAATTGGAGGTGGTAAGATGTAAAGTGAAAATTCGACTATCAGAAACAACAATATCACTGTCATCCAAAAAATGGGACGATTATCGTAAAATTTCTTTATTCCTGCAAACATAGCCGCTCCTGAGAAACAGTCCCTAAACTCGTAAACGCTTAAAAACTGAGCGTTTACGAGTTTGAGGTGGTAAAAAATAGTGGGTCATGCTACAATCATTGTTTCGATTTTATGCCAGCAGAGCAATTGAGTGTCACATACCCGCAAACCAGTATCCCAAAAAATTATCAGAACGTCAATTGAAAAAAATAAAAAAACATTTACCAAAACAAAAATCCACTTGCTGACCACCCGCAGACAGACGAAGTATTATCTGTACTGCATAATTTATTTTTGAAGGAAAACCCGGTGTCCTTTGCCCTTTCAGGGCGGAGGATGCAGGGTTTTGCATAGACAAATCAAGAGTAGGTTATGCAGTACAGTTATTAACGCGGTTTTTTAATTACTTTGTTATGTTCAATCAGTAATTTAGAGCATTTTCACAATTGATACAATCCAAAAAAGCTGTCTCATAATCCGCTTAATAAAAGCCGGAATGAAGGGACGTAAGTCCCGTAATGACGGTGTGGGATCGTTTTACTATACTGTCGCCCGGCATAAACTGCATGGTTTACAATTTAGGGTAAGCTGAAGATAATCAGCATTAAACATTGAAAAACTCGCAAAAGGAGCCGATCTATTCACGCCTGAACGGCAGGTTCCTGCCATGCCGTGCTACGGTATTAGCTAAGTAGTGCAGCGGCGTTACTTGCGACTAGATTCGAGAGTCCAAGAGCGTTTGCACTATTACCTAGCAGGATTGATTCGCGTGCCAAATTTGAAGCGGCAAGTGCGTAATTCGTATCCGAAATAATTGATTTCGTACCGACCAGCTGCGTCATGTAATCCTGCATGAATTGTGCAGAAGCGTCGAGAGTGTATTTTTGCATGGCTCCGATTTCTGCTCGTGAAGACAAAACTTGTGAAAGAGCTCCGGTTATAGTTGCGTTTGCTAAAGCTGGATTTGAAACAAGCGAAGCAGACCCGTTACTGACCAAATCGAAAAGCACACCGGATTTTCCACCCAGAGCACTTGAACTCATATCAGGAATGGCAATATTAACCTGCTGTGAAGATACGACATCCGTGCCGAGTTGCGCCGTTGCGGAAAAAGAACCGTCAAGTAGCGGGACACCCATATAATTTGTCGTTTTCGAAATGCGATCAATTGATCCGACAATTGCGTCCATTTGTTGTTGATACGCGTTTTGCATCTCTGGCGAAAGAGCAGCTGTGTTTGCAGATGCAACTGATAATGCTCTTGCGTCTTGCAGCAGTCCGCTGATTTGCGACATGCCGGAGTCCGCAATTGACAGAACTGCGTTGGTCATTTGGGCATTACGAACAGCTTGGTTAGCGACAAGTATGTCACTTTCCAAAAGAGAGCTGGCAATGAATGCCGCGGGATCACTTCGAGGAGTTACGGATGTCCCGGTGGAAATCTGCGTCAGAATATCATTATAACGTTGCACTGAATTTGCAAAGTTATTTGCCGCAGCTAACGAGTTGTAATTTGAGTTTACTGATAGAGTAGTCATAATACACCGTATACCATCAATAAAGTTGAAATTGGTCACAAAACAGACACTTACTTTTTCCGAGCATGGAAAATGGCAAGTGTCTATTCGAACTTTTTAGTATCGAGGCATTGTGCATACCGCCAGGCGGTATTTTTACATGTTTGGCGACTTAGCGTTACCATCCAATGATCATATTTGATTCAACAACTTTTCGTGCAGAATCGAGATCCGCACCGGTTTGTTGCATATACAGTCTGATGGCATGCAATTTATCACCGGCAGCTTTCGAGAGAGATTCACGCGCGATATCGCATGGGGCGGTTGTTCCTGTGATTCCGAGGGCGGATTTTGAAATAACCCAAGCGTCACGAGGTCTTTTAGTAACTCGAATAGCTTCTTCTGATGGGTAATATTCGTAAAGGATGCGGCTGGCTTCTTCTTCGTTATCAGCCCAAGTAATCACAATATGCGAGTGTGTTTCGATTTCAAATAATGCCATAATTAAATTGTTTGTGGAGTGATTTTGTAATATTTACTTATTGGTAGACAAACTACGTGAAATTTTAAACACTGCGATGTAAAAAATTGCCGTGTTAAAACTGTTAAAAATACCGGCCATTCAAAGGAGTCGGATATGCGACTCGCACTTTTTTACGGACTGGGAAATAATTAACTTTTAGGTTGTATTTTCCACTCCGATACTGGCAACGGCTTAGAATAATTATCCCACAATTCTCAAAAGTTAGTAACCCCCCCATTGAAAAAAACGTGGAATGAATTCTACTGTTTACGATTATTAACGCTTACAAGAAACTTAGCGGTGAACTTTTCCAACGAGGTGAACCCGATTTGTAAAAGTTGATTGGGTCGTGAGAGCTATTTTTTAGCAGACCAGTTAAATTTGTTCGCGGATGTCAATAATTACAAGGCTGAACCCCTGTTGTATTATGTACAACGATTTCGGTCTGGAGTTAATCAAGTTAAGTCGCCCTCTTAGCTCAGTTGGTAGAGCAACGGACTCTTAATCCGTGGGTCGAAAGTTCGAATCTTTCAGGGGGCATTTGGATTAAACCTTAAATTTCAAGTGTTTGCAGCACTTTTGAAGCCGTATCTCTTGGAAATACAGCGTTGTATGGGTTATTGAAACTTATCAAACATCGTAATTACGATGTTTGGAAAGGGGAAGTGACTTATGCCGAAGCTGAAGAACCAATTGCCGAAAAACTGCCGCGACCGTAATCAGGCATTTTCATGGTACAAGGGAAAACGTGTCTATCACGGAGTCTGGGGGTCGCCGGAAGCCGAGAAATCTTATAAGCGGTTCATAGCCCCCTGTTGGAAAATCAGATTTTACCACTTCCGAGTAAAACCGGGGGAGACGTACTTGTTTCGGAACTTGTTGCCGGATTTCTGGGACACGCTGAATCACGACTCGACCGGACCGGGTTTCAACACTTCAAGCGAGCCGTTAGCAACCTTATTGTAGTCTACGGGGAACACTCAGTAAACGAGCTTTCACCGAAGAAATTGAAGGTGTGCCGGAACCAGATGCTCAAATCCGGCACGTTGTGCCGTTCGCAAATTATCAAGCACGTGGGTAGAATTATCCGCATCTTTGCGTGGGAAGTAGAGGAAGAACACATTCGTTCTAACGTAGTTGCCGCACTGGGGGAAGTAAAAAATTTACAGCATGGTGAGAAAGGGACGTTTGATAATCCTCCCCGTCTGTAGGTTTCCGACGATGTTGTTAAACGGACTTTGCCGTTTATGTACTCTACAATCGCTGAAATGGTAAAACTTCAACGCATAACGGGTATGAGACCGAGTGAAATTTACCGAATGACAGTTGGAGACACCGACAAAACAAAGGAAGCAGACGGACTTTGGTATTACTTCCTGAAGACGCACACGACCGAGAAGCTGGTAGGTGCAGGAAAAATAATACCACTAGGAAAACCGGAACAAGAACTCATCACCCCTTTTCTTGTTGGAAAAATGGAAGAAGCATCGGTTTTCAGCCCCCGTGAAGTGGTTCAGGAAAGAAGAAAACTCCAGCGGAGAGAACGTAAAACTAAAATATTGCCCTCACAGCATGAGCGGGGCAGGTTGCGAGCCAAGTACCCCGCCGAGAACATAGGTGACTTTTACGGTAAACATTCCTACAGGAAGGCGATAGAACACGCCATCCGCAAGGGTAATAAAACCCTATAAGACGGACAAAAAATCCCAAACTGGCCCCCGTACCAGCTACGCCACGCCGCCGGGACCGCCACGGAAAAAGCGGAGGGACTAGACAAAGCACAAGCCCGACAGCCCATAGGTCCCAACTTAAGGGGTTTGTGGCGTGTTTCTCAGCATTTCACGCGTCGCTGGACGCTTTTTGCGACGTTTTTGTGGACGGATTTCGCCCAGCTTTTTCGTAAGCTCACATAGCGACATCGCCAACTCCTTAACGCTCTTGCTCATGATCGCTCGGATAATCGGTCCCACGTTCTTCTTAACACAACGCCACAATTTCGTCGCGCTCACGCCACCTAACATGCCGCAACGACTTAACGAAA